>WJMD01000034.1 GCA_014728125.1 Candidatus Effluviviaceae Genus V sp. | reverse complement strand
GGTCGCGTCGTCCGGACGCTTCTCGACAGCGAGCTCGAGGCCGGTGCCACGGGCTTCGTTGTGTGGGACGGCACGGACGACCGCGGCGCGAAGTGCGCCAGCGGTGTCTACTTCTACCGCATCACGGCTCCGGACTTCGTCGAGAGCCACAAGATGGTGATGCTGAAGTAGCAGCGTTCTGAGGAAGGACCGGAGTGCTGTTCTCACGTGGCGCTCCTCGGTTGTACGAACGAGGGGGGTCGAACCTGGCCCCCCTCGTTCAATCCGGCCCGCTTCTTGCAAAACCGTTGCGGGACGAGTCTTCAGGGCTCTTCAGAGGCCCCGCAGTCTCTTGACAAAGAAACACAATGGTTGTATACTCGTGCTGGACTCGGGGAGATACGCTCTCTTCGGGCTCATGAGTGGAAGTCGTTGACAGCGTAGGAACTCACGTGCAACCCAGGGGAGGGGTGCCTATGTGAGCGAGACGATGTCGACCCGCCCGCGTCGACACGACGCGCGCCCGCTCGGGGCGAGTCGGACGGCATCGACGACGGATCGCCCGATGGCGGTCCGAAGGCAACCTGCAAGCGTTTGTTCGAATATCCTCTCGAGGGAGGAAACACAATGAAGAAGTTTCTGATTGCGGTCGCGGTCCTGGCGCTCTTTGCCGGGATGGCCTCGGCGAAGCTGAACGTCGAGACGCCTACCCACGAGCTCAGGGGCCCGACGCGTGCTAACACGCTCTACTGGTACGACGACATCGAGAGCGGCCCGGGCTTCTGGTCGACAGTCGACTACACCCAGGGTGCCACCCCGCACTTCCATGTCGACACGTACCTCGCATACGCCGGCACCTACAGCTGGTGGTGCGGCACGTTCGACTACGATGCCGACGGCGGCTACGGCAACGGTTGGGATGACCGTCTGGACATCCCGGCGACCGACGTCTCCGGCGCCTACTACCCGATCCTGACCTACGCGTTCCGTCACGACTCGGAGCCGGCGTACGACTTCACGTACGTCCAGGCCGAGTCCAACGGCGTGTATGTCAACCTGAACCGCGGCTACGACGGCGTGGGTGCCTGGTCCGACCTCGGCACGTACGGCTTCGTGCTGGCGCCGTACGACAACCCGGTGAAGGCCCGCTTCCGCTTCGTCTCGGACGGCGCCTGGTCCGATCAGGACGGCCTGTACCTGTCGAACGGTGGCGCCTTCCACGTCGACAACATCAAGATCTTCGACTTCTACGGCGGCTACCAGTACTTCTACGATGATGTGGAGACCGGTGGTCTCTGCGTGCCGTCCGTCCCGGCTGCCGCCGGCGACTGGTGGCACATCATCGACCGCGCGTGCCCGGCTGTCTCGGATCCGCACAGCTGGTGGTGCGGCGACGACGCTGACACGTCGCTGATCCCGCCGAACCTCGACAACGCCCTGATCACGCCCGCCATCGACCTGACGGGCATCGCTCAGACGTGCACGGCGAGGTTCTACATGCACATGGAGGTTCCGACCGTCGACAACGACTACGTTGCCTACTACGCGACGATCGACGGCGGTACGAACTGGTACGGCGTCGCGGCGTACTGGGGCGACTTCGCCCAGTGCGACGGCTGGGGCACGGCCGGCATCGACGGCTTCGACCTCGGCTTCTACTGCGGCGGCCCGCCCTTCGGCGTGACTGCCTTCATGTTCGAGTTCTTCACGACCGATAACGGCTGCGGCCCGGGTGCCGCGGGCGGCGCCGGCGTCATGCTCGACGACACGTGGTTCGAGGGTGAGGAAGTCGGTGTTGCGGTCGAGGAGACCAGCTGGGGTACCATCAAGTCGATGTACAGGTAGTGTTTGACGATTCGGCACTACACCTCTCCCCTTCGAGGGCCCGCCGCTTCCGCGGCGGGCTCTCTCTTTAGTACCCACATCGCACTTCCATGCGAAAGCCCCGCCGCAGATGCGGCGGGGCGTGTGGCGTGACTTTCGCTGCGTGTCGCCTAGTGGGCCAGCGGCAGCTCCGGCATGTCGTTCTCATCCTGAACCGGGGCCTTGGGACGGGCGGTGGCTGTCTCCTCGCCCACGGGCAGGAAGATCCTGAAGCTCGTCCCCCTACCGGGCTCGCTCTCCAGCTCGATCCAGCCGCCGTGCTGCTCGACGATGCCGTAGACGACCGAGAGGCCCAGTCCGGTCCCGCTGCCGCGCCCCTTGGTGCTGAAGAAAGGCTCGAAGACCCGCTCGACCGTCTCCCGGTCCATGCCGCGACCGTCGTCGGAGACGGTCAGCATCACGTAGCGACCGGGGCGGGCGTCCGGATGACGTGCCGCATCGTGTTGGTCGACCGTCGCCTCGTTCGTGCGGAGCGTGAGCGTGCCTCCGTCCGGCATGGCGTCGCGCGCGTTCACGGCGAGGTTGACGAGGATCTGCTGGATGCTCCCCTCGTCTGCCCAGACCGTACGAGGGCCGTCTACGAGCTCAGTCTCGATCGCGATGTCCTCGCCGATGAGAGGGCCGAGCATAGCGGTGACCGCGAGTGTCGTCTTGCTGACATCGACCGGCTCGAGTTCGACGGGGTCCCTTCTGCTGAAGAGCAGCAGCTGCTTCACGAGGGCTGCGCCCCGGTCGGCCGCGCCCTGGATGCTCTCGAGGTCCGAGCGGATCCTGCTGTGCGGATCCGCGCCCATCATCGCGAGATCGGCGAAGCCGCGGATCGCCGTCAGCATGTTGTTGAAGTCATGCGCCACGCCGGACGCCAGCGTCCCGACGGCCTCCATCTTCTGGGCGTGGAGAAGCTGCTGTCCGAGGCTCTCCCGCTCCTGGCGGGCGAACTGACGCTCAAGCACGGCCGCAAGCATGCCGCCGATGGTCTCGAAGAACGGACTGTCCCTCCCTGTGAGCGTCGTCGGCCGTGCGGAGACGAGTCTGAAGACCGCCAGGGTCGTCCCTCCCTCTCCGCGGATAGGCAGGATGACCTCCTTGAGACCCCCGGCCGCCGCCCCACCGGACGGCCCTGACTCGCGGTAGGCGGATTCGGCTGTCTCGGCAGCGCGCCGGACGCCTGAGGGCGGGGGTGCGTCGGCCGCCTCGACGGCTTCGCCGGCCGCTGCGGCCAGCGTCAGCTCGCCCGCCCCGCCGCGTCGGATGTGGATCGTGCCGGAGTCGAACCCCAGGATGTCAACGAGCTCCTCGAGGATCTTCCCCGTCACTCCCTGCAGGTCCTCCGACTGAACGGCGGTACCTGCGATGGCTCTGAATGCGGCCCGCTCGCGCTCGCGCGCCTCCTCCGCAAGCTTCGACTGTGTGATGTTGCGGATGATGCCCTGGTATCCGAGGGGCGTGCCGTCGGCCGCGCGGCGCAGGGTCGATGTCAGCAGGCAGGTGTTCCGGAATCCGTCCTTGTGAAGCAGCACGACTTCGAAGTTACGGACCGACCCCTTGGATTCGACCTCTTCCTGGAAGCGGCGTCTGTCCTTCGGGTCGGCGTAAAGAAGGTGGACGTCACGGCGCAGGAGTTCCTCCCTCGTGTAGCCGAAGAGCGCCTCGGCTGAAGGCGAGATGTCGATGAGCTCGCCGTCGCGCGTCGTGATGTAGATGACGTCCAGCGACTCTTCGAAGAGCGAGCGATAGCGCTCCTCGCTCTCACGGAGGGCGTGCTCCGCATCGAGACGGCCGGTGATGTCGGCGCCGGTGATGAGAACCGCCCCGGTGCCGTCGCCCAGGGAGAAGAGGACGTGGCCCGGGCTGAAGAGCACCGTTCTCTCGGTGCCGTCGGACGTGATGACGCGGAGCTCCACCCTGCGCGGTACGTCGTCGGCGAGCGATCGCTCGAGTTCTGCTCCGGCGCGCTTCCTGTCCTCGGGCTTCACGAAGTCGAGCGCGCTCTTCCCGAGCAGATCGTCGAGAGGGCGCCCGAGGGTCACGGCGGCCGACTCGCTCGCGTCGAGAATGGTCCCGTCGGCGTCCAGCAGCAGACTGACCGCCGGGCTCTTTCTGAAGAGGAACCGATAGGCCTCAGTGTCGCCGACGAGGTCGCGGAACCCCGGTACTGGGGGCTGCGGCCCGTGGTCCTGTCGATCGCCCTTCCGCGCCATTCGCGAAGACCCTCCTGACATCACACGAGGTGGATGCGGACTTCCAAGCCGTTCCATTGGAAGCCCGTCCGCGAAGCCAGAATGCATGAGGTGTGCCGGAATGCGTCTTTACGTGGCAGGCAATCGCGCGTCGTGGGAGAGCGGCCGGTCAGGTCGAGGTACGGCCGCCGTCATAGTGAACGATGTCCGGGAATGTGCTTGACAGTCAGACCCTTCGTGTGCTAATCGATGAAGCAGAGACTATTGGGTGCAGGAGACGTCGGACGGTCGGGTCCGCCTGATGTCCTGCGAGTGAAGGGGGAAGCGATGAGAAGAAGCTCAGGCTTCGTCGTGCTGCTCGCACTGGCTGCGGCAGTGACGGCACTGGTGATCTTCCCGGCCTGCAGCACGGGGCAGGACATGGAGTTCGGCGGCCCCGAGGACGTGCAGTTCGCAACCGCGCTGTGGGAGGGCATGGACGGCTACCATGGCTGGCCCATGGCGTCGGACGTCTACGAGGGTCAGTCGCCCCACGGCGCGTTTCTCCGGCTCTACTACAGCATCGTTCACATCAACGACACGCCCTACCACGTCATCGTCAAGGACAACTTCGGGGGAGAGGGTGCCACAATGGACGCGGTTTCGGAGAGCCCGGGCGACTTTCTCGCGGCGGTCACCGTCATGGTACACCGTGAGCCGGGCTACGACCCGGACAACATGAACTGGTTCTGGGTCAAGTACGACGCCGACGGCACCATCTCGACGAACGAGGATGAGATGGCGCTCGCCGGCCGTGTCGCGAAGGGGATGGACTCCGGCTGCATCGCGTGCCACGCGAAGGCGGGAGGAGGCGACTACTACTTCACGAACGACTGATCGTGTTCCGCTGCACGACGGAGAAGGTACCGCGATTCGTATCGACACGGCCCCGGTCTCGGAAGAGGCCGGGGCCGTTCTCTCTTTCGTTTGCCGTCGAGCCGTTCCTACCTGATGAGGATCAGCGACCTTGCGCCGGACGTCCGTCCCGCCGTTACGCGCACGAAGTAGGCGCCGGCGCCGACTCGCCCGCCGTGGTCGTCCCGACCGTCCCACACGACGCTGTGACGACCGGCTTCCGTGCCGCGGTCGTGAAGCGTCCGCACCGCACGTCCGCTGACGTTGTAGATGCGGACGGCGACGTCTGCGGGCTCTGAGAGCGCGAAGGAGATGGTCGACTCGCTGCCGAACGGGTTCGGCGCCGGGCGCTCAAGCCGGAGCACCGAGGCAACCGGCTGTTCGATGCCGGAGGAGGTGCCCTCCTGCTCGTACGTAATGCCCGACATGCCGGCCAGAAGTGACTGGAAGTCGAACCAGGCGCCGACATCGCCCTTGAGGACATGGTCGAGCCAGGGGTCCAGAAGCGTCAGCACAAGGTCGTGTTGTTCGGTCCGCGAGATCGTCGGGTCGTCGCAGCCGCCCTCACCGAGCTCACAGAGGCCGTTCTGTTCCGCGAACTGGCAGTGACTCGCTCCGCCGATGGTCACGCGGGTCTTCACGTCCGAGGCGAGCGCGTCGTACATCGGGATCTGGTGGTCGGGGGGCGGCGTCACACAGTCGACAGAACCCGAGAAGACGAGTGCCGGGACCGTGATCGAACCGGCGGCGGATATGGCCGAGGGATTGGTCTCGGCGGCCGCGAGGTTGAAGATGCCGGAGATCGATGACGACGAAGCGGCGCCGAGGAACGATGCGCCCCCGCCCATCGAATGTCCTGACACGGCGCACGCCGTACCGACGCCGCCGTAGAGCGGGGAGGCCGGATCAGCGCCGTCGGCGAGTATCGCGCCCGGCAAAAAGGCGAGGTCGAGTCCGAGGTCCTCGTGGTCCGGGAAGAGCCCGGTCTCCGTTCTCGGGACCGCCACGATGTAGCCCCGGGGAGAGAGATGCTCCCAGAGATACTCGTAGTCGGACCACGTGATGAGATAGCCGTGCCCCAAGGCCACGACCGGGAAGCCCCCGGCGGGCGCCGTCGCGATCGGGACGTCGTCCCCCGCGGTGTCCGAAGGGTAGTAGATCTCGGTCGGTATCGACCGTCCGCCGCGTGCCGGGTCGGAGTAGGTCACGGACGTGTGTCCGAGCTCGAAGGCGGCCGACGGCGCGACCGTGCACAGCGCGAGGATCGCGACGGCCAGGGCCCACACACAGACGTGCCCGGTGGGCGTCAGACGATGGGCGTACTTCGGTCCGTTCGATGACAGCATGCTCATCGTCTCCCTTCTTCCTGACCGCGCGCCCCCCGATGGTGATTCGTCATAGCCATTATCCCACAATTCCCCGTATTCCTCAAGAGTCCGTCGGTCTCTCGGTACGACGACGCTGGACGCACGGTCGGAGCGGCGCTGCCGGGAGGGAGTTGCCCCGCCGGGTGGCGCGGAGACGCCGGACCGCAGGCCGAAACCGCTTGACCGGCGCCTCACCGGGTGATACCTTGTAACCTCGTACCGGAACATCGGATTCGCCCGCCGAACCTGACTTCGGGCAAAACGGAGGACTTCGATGACCTTGACACGAGGAGACGGCCTGCGCCGTGTTCTGTTCGTGGCTGCAGTGCTTGCTCTCATGCTGTTCTGGGCGACCGCAGCCAGCGGCCTCTGTCCGCGCGTGGACTTCGTCCGGGTATCCGACCGGTCGATCGCGATGGGTTGGACGATGGATGAGAGCGAGGCGGAGATCGAGGATTTCGGCGGGTACCGCGTCTGGTTCCGCGAGGTGTGGGAGTCAGATGAGTTCTCGCTTCTGAGCGAGTACGAGTTCGGCGAGGAAGACCCCGACGCTGCCAGCTACTGGCCGTTCGACCCGTACTACGAGCAGCCGGTCCGCTCCGACAGCGCCGCCATCTTCCAGAACGCCTTTCCGTACGAGCTGTCGGTGACGGCCTTCACGGCAAGCAATCCCGATTCGAACGATGCGGAATGCCTGGAGGCCAACCGCACCGGCATCATCTATCCGCGCGTCGGTGTGCAGGACGGCCTTGAGGAGATCGAGTGCATTCCGAACCCGTACCGGTCGTCCGCGGACTGGGAGTACGGCGGACAGCGCCGCGTCACGTTCGTGGGACTCCCCAGCAGGGCGACGATCATGATCTACACGGTCGCACTCGACCACGTCCGGACGCTCGAGCACGATGATCCCGGCAGTGATCAGGAGTTCTGGGATCTCAAGTCGAAGGACGGTGACGAGGTCGCCCCCGGCGTCTACCTGTGGCACGTTGAGGCCGAAGGTCTCGGTACGACCGACGGCCGTGTGATGATCATCAAGTAGCCGGTGCCTGCCGACAGCGAGCGTCGGACCGCTTGATGCGCCCGGTTCTGCCAGGCCGTCTGGTTGCGCTTCCCGAACGGGGGCACAACCGGGCGGCTTCTGTCTGCCCGGCGGAGACGAACCGTCGGACCTCGCGGCGCCCCGCGAAGAGCGGCCGGCAGGCCGTTCTCTTCGGGACTCCGTGAAGCGGCCGCCCCGCGGCCCTGCGGTGTTGCTTTCCACAGCGTGGAGAGCTAAGGTCAAGAGTGGACCTGTGGGTCGTCGGGAGGCTGAGTTATCGGTTCCTTGGCAACGTCTGGCTCGAGGCGAGCGTCACATCCCGGCGCCGACAGGAGCGCGGCAGACATTGTCCCTGGCGGGCGGTGTCTGAACACACAACCATCTGCAGGATCAGCCGAATGTCAGCGCTGTGATGGTACCGGTCCGGCGAGACGCTCTCCGGACGTGTGGCGTTGCGCGAACGAAGTGTTCTGAGAGCCGTCAGGACGGTCAGCAACACGGAGAGAGGACGTGGATACACGACACGAGAAGCAGACGCGAACCGCGATCACTGACGCGGACGTTCAGAACATGATGGACCACTACGGATACTCCGATGAGATCCGAGAGACCATCGAGAAGGAACGTCTTCTCCCGCCCGGTCTGCTGAGCCGCCTGCAGGAGAACTACCCTCATCAGTCTGGCTTCATCAGAACCCGCGAGTTCATGTTCACAGGCCGAAAGAAGTACGCGGGTCTCGAGGGCTTCCATTCCATGGTCGAGATCCTCGAGCAGCACGGCATAGACATCGGTCACGTCGAGGAGCGCGAGCTCTTCATCGAGGTTTACCGCTTCATGGCGACCGGCCACGTCCTCAACGCCATCAACTGGGACGACTTCGAGAACGACCCTCTCTTCATGCTGGTCGTCCCGCAGCCCGGGATGATCAGAAAGGATGCCGAGGACGCCTACCTCGCAGCCGAGACCGAAGAGGAGAGGCAGAGGATCATCGAGGGGTACATGGGCAAGACGAACCCCCACGACTGCAACCAGCTCCTCAACAAGCCCTGGTTCGAGAACGAAGACGGCGATGTCGAGTTCGTCGAGGGCAGCCAGCACAAGTACCCGCAGTGTGCTCTCATCTTCGACGAGAAGACACAGAACTGCTTCTCCTTCTGCACATACTGCTTCCGGCACGCGCAGGTCCGGGGCGACGAAGACATGTTCTGCCAGCACGACCCCGGCCAGGTGATCGAGTATCTCAAGCTGCATCCGGAGGCCACCGACATCCTCATCACCGGCGGCGACGCCGGCTACATTCCTGTCGAGCGTCTGAAGGAGTACGTCGTACCGATCCTCGAGGACCCTGCCCTTCGGCACGTCCGAACGGTACGTCTCGGCACCAGGATGCTCACGTACCTGCCCGAGATGGTCCTCTCCCATGACTACGACGAGATGCTCGAGCTCTTCGACGCCATGTACGATAGCGGGGTCCAGCTCGCCTGGATGGCGCACTTCTCGACGCCGCGCGAGGTCCTGAACCCGACGACGATCGCCGCCATCCGGCGGCTACAGCGTCACCACGTCGTGATGCGGAGCCAGAGTCCCATGATGAGCCACGTCAGTCTCTTTCGGGACGAGAACGGCGACGTCGACGTCGAGCGCACGGCGAAGAACTGGACCGACCTCGCCCTGGTCCTCGGCACGATGCACATCGGGTTCCACTCGATGTACCTGGCACGGCCGACCGGCGAGCATCACTACTTCACGACGCCGCTCGCCGAGGTCGCGAAGATCGCCGACAAGATCCACAGGGACCTGGCATCCATCTACCGTCCGTCCCGGTACATATCCATGACCTCATCGGCCGGGAAGATCTCCCTGCTCGGAGTTGTCGAGGTCGGCGGAGAGAAGGCGTTCGCGCTCAAGTTCACCGAGGGCCGCAACATGCGATGGATGGATGGTGTGTTCCTCGCGAAGTACGACGAGGAGGAGAATACGATCGACTTTCTGGAGCCGTTCGATACCCAGGAGTTCTTCTACCGTCAGGATCAGAAGGACATCGAGGAGGCGCTCGTCAAGGCGCTCGAGGGACGGACGTTCGCGAAGGTCGAATCGTAGGGTGATCGCCGCTCCGGACCTGCACTCTCGAGGGGCACGATGATCAACAAACAGGTTGAATCGGTCGCCGAGGCCGTTCGCGACATCCATGACGGCGCGACGGTCCTGATCGGGGGCTTCGGTGAGGCCGGCAGTCCGATCGAGCTGATCCATGCTCTGATCGATCTCGGCGTCCGGGACCTCACGGTGGCGAGCAACAACACGGGAAGCGGACAGGTCGGTCTGGCCGCCCTGATCCGCAACGAGCAGGTCAGCAAGATGATCTGTTCCTTCCCCAGAACGGCGAACTCGACGGTCTTCCCGGAACTCTACCACGCCGGCAAGATCGAGCTCGAGCTGGTCCCGCAGGGGACGCTGGCGGAGCGCATCCGGGCGGGCGGCGCGGGAATCCCCGCGTTCTACACGCCCTCGTCCATCGGGACGGTCCTCCAGGAGGGCAAGGAGGTCCGCTCCTTTGACGGGCAGGAGTACGTGATGGAGTACGGTCTCCGGGCGGACTTCGCGCTTGTCAAGGCGAAGAGGGCGGACCGCTACGGGAACCTCGTCTACAACAAGACGGCGCGTAACTTCGGTCCCATCATGTGCACGGCCGCCGAGACCGCCATCGTGCAGGTGGAGGAGATCGTCCCGCTCGGGGAGATCGATCCCGAGTGCGTTGTGACGCCGGGCATCTTCGTCGAGCGCGTCGTCGTCGTTCCGGAACCTGCACAGGAATCGGCGCTCGTTCGAGAGGGGCGGGTCTACCCATGACGAACCGGTCTGACACTCCGAAGGGATGGAGCCGTGAGGGGATGGCCAGGCGTCTGGCTCTTGACGTCCCGGACGGCTCCTACGTCAATCTGGGCATCGGGATGCCGGAGCTGGTGGCGCAGTTCCTGCCGGCGGACCGTGAGGTCCTCTATCACACGGAGAACGGTCTTCTCGGAATGGGCCCGCCGCCCGACGAGGACCAGATCGACCCGGAACTCATCAACGCCGGCAAGAAGCCGGTGACCGCCGTTCCGGGCGCCGCCTACTTCCACCACGCCGACAGCTTCACCATGATCCGGGGCGGGCACATCGACCTCTGCGTGCTCGGCACCATGCAGGTCTCAGGTCTGGGCGACCTGGCGAACTGGTCGACCGGAGCGGCCGACGCCATCCCGGCGGTCGGCGGCGCCATGGATCTCGTCCAGGGTGTCAAGACCATCTACGTCATCACGCGGCACACGACGAAGACGGGACAGCCGAAGGTCGTCTCGTCCTGTACGTATCCGCTCACGGGCAAGGCCTGCGTAGACCGCATCTACACCGACCTCGCCGTGATGGACGTGCGGCCGGAGGGACTCGTTGTCATCGAGCTCGCGCCGGGCGTCACCTACGATGAGGTGCGGGAACTCACCGACGCTGAGGTCATCGCGGAGGAGGGGCTTGTGAACCCGGGCGCGCCGCAGGGTGACAGCGCATGACCGCCGACAGGACCCGCAGCCAGCAGCTCTATGACCGCGCCCTCAAGGTGATGCCGGGCGGCGCCAGCCGGAACACGATCCTCAGAAGACCGCATCCGCTCTACGTCGAGCGCGGCCAAGGTGCGCGCGTCTACGACGTCGAGGGCGTCGAACGCATCGACTTCGCGAACAACATGGCATCGCTCATCCATGGTCACGCTCACCCCGCCATCGTCTCGGCGGTGGGCGACCAGCTCGAGCGCGGCACGGCCTTCACGCTCGGGACCGAGCGTGAGATCGAGTACGCGGAGCATCTGGTCGACCGCGCCGCCTCGTTCGACAAGATCCGTTTCGTCAACTCCGGCACCGAGGCGGTCATGGCGTGTCTCAAGGCGTCGCGAGCGTTCACGGGACGGCCGAAGATCGCGAAGGCCGAGGGCGCCTATCACGGCCTCTATGACTTCGCCGAGATCAGCCAGACCGCACAGCCGGCGACGTGGGGCGACCCTTGTCATCCGGCGAGCGTGCCGGTGGCGTACGGGACGCCTCAGAGCGTGCTCGACGACGTCATCGTCATCCCGTTCAACGACGCCGAACACGCGCTTGCGCGTCTGGACGAGCATGCCGACGAGATCGCCTGCGTTCTCATCGACCCCGTTCCGCATCGTGTCGGCCTCATCCCGATCGAGCCCGCATTCGTGAGGACGCTGCGCGACTGGACGGAGAGGAACGGATCGCTCCTGGTCTACGATGAGGTCATCACCTTCCGCATCGCCCACGGCGGCGCTCAGGAGCAGCACGGTATCCGGCCCGACCTGACGGCCCTGGGCAAGATGATCGGCGGCGGCTTCCCCGTCGGAGCGATCGCGGGACGCCGCGAGGTGATGGATGTGATGGACCCGCTCGCTGAGAGAGTGCTCTTCCCGCACTCTGGCACGTTTTCGGCGAACCCGATCACGATGACGGCCGGCTACACTGCGATGAAGCTCTACGACCGCGAGGCGGTCGAGCGGATCAACACGCTGGCCGTCCGCGCGAGGAACCAGATCGAGGACGCGATCAGCGTCGCGGGGATCACCGCGTGCGTCACGGGCGCCGGGTCGATGCTCCGCGTCCACTTCAAGCCGGAGCCGCCGAGGGAGTACCGGACGTGCTACATGGCGCCCGACGAGGCTCCGCTGCTCTCGGCGTTCCTCGACTACCTTTTCGACCACGGCATCATCCTGATCAACACGGGCACGGTCATGCTCTCCACGGTCATGACCGAGCGCGAGATCGACACGCTCAGCGAGGCGATGCTGGGCGGATTCCGAAAGGTCAGGGAGCTCTCTCCCTGACGTCTCACCGCGACATTCTCTGACAGAGAGGTGCGAACGTGCGCGAGGCATTCATCTGCGATGCGATCCGGACCCCGGTCGGTCGATACGGAGGCGCTCTCTCGTCGGTACGTGCCGACGATCTCGCGACCATCCCCATCGTCGCGCTCCTGGAGCGCAACCCGGGGCTCGACGGCGCTGCCGTCGACGAGGTGATCCTGGGCTGCGCCAATCAGGCCGGCGAAGACAACCGCAATGTGGCGCGCATGGCGCTCCTGCTGGCGGGACTTCCGGACTCGGTGCCGGGGATCACGGTCAACCGCCTGTGCGCTTCCGGCATGTCGGCCATCGGCATCGCCGCCAACGCCATCCACGTCGGCGAGTGCGACCTCATGATCGCGGGCGGCGTCGAGAGCATGTCGCGGGCTCCCTTCGTTGTGGCGAAGGCCGAGAAGGCGTTCAGCCGCAACGCCGAGATGTACGACACGAGCATCGGGTGGCGGTTCGTCAACAGGAAGCTCCACGAGCAGTACGGCACCGACTCGATGCCGATCACGGCGGAGAACCTCGCGGCGGAGTTCGATATCAGCCGGGAGGACCAGGACGCCTTTGCCTACTGGAGCCAGACCAAGGCGGCGGCAGCGATGAAGGACGGCAGGCTTGCGGAGGAGATCACGCCCGTGAGCGTCCCGCAGCGCAAGGGCGACCCCGTCATCGTCGACACCGACGAGCATCCGCGTGACACATCGTTGGAGAAGCTCGCGGCGCTCAGGACGCTCTTCGCAGATCCGGGCACGGTCACGGCGGGGAACGCGTCGGGCGTCAACGACGGCGCCGCTGCGCTGCTGGTCGCATCGAAGGAGGCCGCCGGGAGGCACGGGCTGACGCCTATGGCCCGCGTTATCGGGACAGCGTCGGCGGGCGTCCCGCCTCGCATCATGGGCTTCGCCCCCGTGCCGGCGACGCGCAAGCTCCTCAAGCGCATCGACATGTCGCTCGACGACATGGACATCATCGAGCTCAACGAGGCGTTCGCGGCGCAGGCACTCGCCTGCACGCGGGAACTGGGTCTCGCGGACGACGATCCGCGGATCAACCCGCTGGGCGGCGCCATCGCGCTGGGGCACCCGCTCGGGATGAGCGGCGCGCGGATCGTGACCTCGGCCGTACACCAGCTCAGGAGAACCGGCGGCCGCTACGCGCTCTGCACGCTGTGTGTCGGTGTGGGACAGGGCGTGGCGATGGTGCTGGAGCGCGTCGAGTCATGAGCGGCGTCGACCACATCGAGGACCTCGGGATGGTTCCGGTGGGGTTCGTCGACGGTGAGTACGTCGTCGAGCTCGAACTTGAGGAGCGCCATCTCAACATCGGAGGCATCGCGCACGGCGGCATCTACTGCAGCCTGCTGGATACCGCTATGGCCCGGTCGTTCATCAAATCGGTGTCGGACGAGGGCCTTCCCGCGGTGACTCTTGAGATGAAGGTGAACTTCCTCGGGGCGGCCAGCGAGGGCACCCTGAAGGCCCTCGGGAGGGTGGTCGCCCGGACGCGGCGCACCGTGCTCGTCGAGGGGCGCGTCGAGGACGGGAAGGGGCGGATGCTCGCCCGCGGCTCCGCCACGATGATGGTCACGGACGGCTCGGGCTGAAGAGCGCCGGGGCCGCGGCGCCGTTGACCAGCCGGGGAACGACCCCGCATGTGCGGCCTTGCGGTCGCTCCATGGAAAACCGAGCCCGGCCCCCTGATGGGAGGCCGGGCTCTTCGTCGTGGTCTTCGTTCTCGCCCTACAGCTCCAGCTCGATTCCCTGCGCCAGCGGAAGGTCCGGGCCGTAGTTGATTGTGTTCGTCTGACGGCGCATGTAGCCCTTCCACGCGTCGGATCCCGACTCGCGGCCGCCGCCCGTCTCCTTCTCGCCGCCGAACGCGCCGCCGATCTCCGCGCCCGAGGTGCCGAGGTTGACGTTGGCGATGCCGCAGTCGGAGCCGGCGGGGGAGAGGAACCTCTCGGCGTTCACGAAGTCGTGCGTGAAGATCGCGCTCGAGAGTCCCTGCGGGACGTCGTTGTGGATCGCGAGAGCCTCGTCCATGTCGCTCGCGCGGATGAGGTAGAGGATCGGGGCGAACGTCTCCTCCTGCACGATCTCGTAGTGGTTCTCGGCTTCGGCGATGACCGGCTCGACATAGAAGCCGCCTTCACAGCCCTTCACGTCCACCGTGCTTCCGCCGTGGATGACCGTGCCGCCCTCCTCTTTGAGCCGCTCGAGCGCCTGCATCATGGCGTCGACGGCCATCTGGTTGACGACAGGCCCCATGATGGTGTTCTCGTCGAGCGGGTTTCCGATCGGGACCTGCTTGTAGGCGCCGACGAGCGACTCCGCGAAGCGGTCGTAGACCGAGTCGAGGAGGATGACGCGGCGCGTCGAGGTGCAGCGCTGTCCGGCCGTGCCGACCGCGCCGAAGAGCACAGCGCGAAGCGCGAGCTCCATGTCCGCCGTCTCGTCGATGATGATGGCGTTGTTGCCTCCGAGTTCGAGAATGGTGCTCCCGAGCCTGCCGCCGACGACCTCGCCGACGCGCTTCCCCATGGTCGTCGAGCCCGTGAACGAGACGAGCGGCACTCGGTGGTCCTGGATGAGCTTCTCGCCGACGTCCGAGCCTCTGCCGACGACCAGGTTGAAGACGCCGTCGATGTCGTGACGCTTCGCCACCTCGTTGACGATCTTCTGGACGGCGATGGCCGTCAGAGGCGTCGAGGACGACGGTTTCCAGATCATCGTGTCGCCGCAGACGGCCGCGAGCATCGCGTTCCACGACCAGACCGCGACCGGGAAGTTGAAGGCCGAGATGATGCCGATGGTGCCCAGGGGGTGCCACTGCTCCATCATCCGGTGCGACGGGCGTTCGGACGGCATCGTGAGGCCGTAGAGCTGGCGGGAGAGGCCGAGCGCGAAATCGGCGATATCGATCATCTCCTGGACCTCGCCCTCACCCTCCGCGCGGATCTTACCCATCTCCAGGGTCACGAGCGCGCCGAGCTCGCTCTTCCTGTCGCGGAGCGCGTCGCCCATCTCGCGGGCGATGTGGCCGCGCTGGGGCGCCGGCATGGTGCGCCACGTCGTGAATCGCTCCTGCGCGCGCTCGATGATCTTCTCGTAGTCGTCGCCCGAGGCGCACCTGATGGTACCGATCTCGGAGCCGTCGATCGGAGTGAACGACTTGATCTCGGGTCCTGTGGGCTTCTCAAGGAACGGACCGTACGCGGCCCCGCTCTCGACGTCGTTCAGGCCGTTGGCCTCGAGGATGGCCTTGAACTCTGACTTCATGCTTGTTGCCTCCGTGGTCTCCTTTGAACGTATGAGCCCGCCGGGCCGCGATGTCGTGTCTGAGGCGCGGTGCGGGGGACCCTCTCCCGTCGAAGCTCAGAGTCTAGCAGGCGGAGGGACAGGTGTAAAGCGAGCGGCGGGCTGGACCCGCCGCTCAAGCCGTTCAACGGAGGTGGTCGGCGTGTCCCGGGCGCCCTTATCGGAAGAGCCCCTTGATGCCGCCCCAGCTGGCCCGCTCGACGGGGCTCCCGCAGGGTCCGCAGCCCTGACCGAACGCGCCGATGGTCACGCCCCACGGGTTCGCCGAGGGCAGGCAGAAGGAGTCCTGACAGAGCGCAAGGTTGTGGTTCGCCTTGTCGCAGAACCTGGGCGGGTTCGTGAAGTCGTTGTCTGCGTACGTTCCGCACAGGCTGTCGCCGCCCGCGTTCTGATAGATGAGGCAGTTCGTGAAGGTCGGGTTCTCGAAGCCGCCGTCGCAGAGCACGGCCTCGCCGTTCGTCGAGAACGCGATGATGGACCGCACCACCACCACGTCCGAGTCGTAGAGAAAAAGGCCGGCGGCCGCGTCGTCGGCGCTGTTTCCTATGAGCGTGCAGTTCGTGATGTGCGGGTCGCAGCTGTTGCACTCGATGGCTCCGCCGCGGTACCCGCAGGAGTTGTTCTGGAAGCTCGAGTACATCGCCCACGAGTCTGTCGCTTCGTGGAAGCGGAGCGCTCCGCACTGCACGTCACCGACGTTCCCCCGGAACGTGCAGTCGCTCACGGTCGCCTTCGCTCGCGAGCAGTAGAGTCCGGCGCACGTCATCGCTGTGTTGTCGACAATGAGACAGCCGAGCGCGTTGACCTCGGCGCCGCTGTCGCAGTATATCGCCCCGCCTTCGTTGTTCGCGTCGTTCGACCGGAACTCGCAGACATTCAGGTCGACGACCGCCGATGAATCCGCCACCACCGCGCCCCCGGAGCCTCCGGCCTCGTTCGAGAAGAAGCCGCAGTTTCGGAAGAGCACAGACGTGCCCGAGCCTCTCGCGTGCACCGCCGCTCCACCCCCGGAGGTCGTGTTGCTCTCGAAGAAGCAGTCCCTGAAGACCGGCTGGCCGCCGCTCCTGATTCCGACCGCGGCGCCACGGTTCGCCCAGTTCGCGAGGAACGTGACGTTCTCGAACTTGGGCGAGCATCCGTCGACGTAGACGCCTCCGCCGGCTTCCGCCCATCCGCCTGTCATCGTGACCGAGCGGAGCACGAAGGTCGTATCCTGACCCCCATTGATGTGGAAACCTCTCGAGGAGCTCTGACAGTCGATTGTCACGTCGCTGGGATCGTCGTTGGAAGAGCGGATGAGAATGCGCTTCGCGCCGCAGTTGATCCCGACGTTCCCTGTGCCGGAGTAGGTCCCTGCCATGATGAGCACCGTGTCGCCGTCGCTGGCGGCGCTCATACCTTCAAGGATGGTCGAGTAGGCCGTCGACCCGTCGTCGTCGACGACGAAGGTCGCGGCGCCGGAGCTAAGAGGGAAGAGCACGAGGATGCCGAGCGCACAGCAGGTGAGCGCCGTTCTCATGGTTCGCTCCCTTCTCAGGGTACGTGGTGGGTCTGTGAACGCGTACTAGTCGAGCGCGTAGGCCGGCGTCGACGAGCTGCAGGAGTCGCATCCCGCGGCATGCGCGCCGAGCTGCTCATTCCACGTGTTGTTCTCAGGGAGACACGGCGAGTTCGAGCAGAGCGTGAGGTCGCCGTCGAAGAGTCCGCAGAGAAGCGGGTCGACGTTGATGATGTCGGTGCCCACCGTTCCGAGGCCGTCGCCGCCGAAATTCTGGAAGACGCAGACGCGGGTAGCCGTCGGCTCGTCCTCCGCGTCGGACGAGACCGCCGCTCCCAGGAACTGGAAGGCGATGATGGAGTTCGTGATGACGGGAGAGGAGCCCCCGTTGAGGTGGATGGCGCCGCCCTGGTTACCGCCGTTCCTCACGAACGTCACGCGATCGAGCGTGGGAGACGAGGAGAGACAGCTCAGGCCGCCGCCTGAGAACAGACACTCGTTCTCGTAGAACTCGACCTCGGAGAGCGCGGCCTCGGAGCTTCCAAGATAGAGTCCGCCGCCTGCCGAGCTCGCCTCATTCCGTACGAAGTTCACGCCGGCCAGCGTGAGTTCCGCGAAGACGGCGGACAGGCCTCCTCCCGAACCCGCCACGTTCTCATCGAAGGTCACGTCCTCGAGCGTGGGCGCGGCCCCGCTCTGGCAGAACATCGCGCCGCCGCTGAAACCTGCCGCGTTCGAGTCGAACGTCACGTCGGTCAACGTGGGACTTCCACCGCTCAGGAAGAGCGCGCCGCCCTCGTCGTCGGCCTCACAGAGCAGGAACTCCACGTCGGTGATTGTCGGCGAGGTTCCGATGATCGACATCCCGCCGCCCCGGAACGAAGCTCCCCGGGTGATCGTGAACCCGGAGATGACCGATTCGCTGCGACCGCGACCGTGGAGGACGAACGCGCGGCCCGCGCCCTCGAGATCGATCGTGGTCGAGTCGGCGCCACCGCTTGAGATCAGGATGATGCCCCGGCCGCCGAACGACATGTCCCGGTTGTCGGGTCCCGTGTAGGTGCCCGGCAGGACGAGGAGCGTGTCGCCGTCGACCGCGGCGGCGACGGCCTCCCCGATCGACGTGAAGTCGCCGGAACCGCCCTCATCGATGGTGTAGGTCGCCGGGAGGACCTCGCTCGGGCCCGCTGAGTCGGAACATCCGGCGACGAGCGCTGCGAGGACGCCCGCGAGCAGCAGAACGATGGTCCGTCGAGTCGTCATGGTCCCCTCCCTGGGCTGCCCGAACGTTCCCGTTCAAGGTACGCCCGGCGAGGCGACCTGTCAACGTCCAGCCTGTGGATGCTTCTCGAACTCGACCTCGCGCTGGAAGTTGAGGATGCGCTTGAAGTCGCCGAGCATCGCAACCTCGAGCACGACGTCTTCGTTCAGGGTGAGACACTCGATCTCACGATCCACGAGCGAGACCCAGAACTGCCCCCAGTAGCATGAGCGGCCACGGGCCGGGTCGGCGTCGACCGGATTTGCGAACGACATGTAGAAGGCGACGGCGCAGGGCTCCCCGTGCATCACGGTCACGCCTGACCACTTCACGCGAAGGTCTTTCATCGTGAGCTTGCCCCAGTCGGCCATCTGGACGTCGACATCCTCCCAGGAACCGACGAGTGAGAACTCGTGAAGCGGAAGAGAGTCGGTCTCGTTGAGCGACATGTCGACGAGCTCGATCATCATGCCGTCCCAGACCATTGTCTTGATGAGGTCCTTGAGATCGGACTTAGGGAAGCGCTCGTAGAGGGACTCCTCAGCGATCTCTGCGGAGAGTCCGTACTCGAAATCCTCCATGATCGTGAGCGGCGTGGGCTCCGGGAGCTCCCCGTCGGCGCCGGCTCCTGCTATCGACACGTCGTTCCAGCGGAAACGGCCGTTCTCCGTGTCCCTTGTATAGCGTCCGGTGACGGCTGTTCTGGTCTGCGGCGCTCCGTCCACATCCCGCAGGTGGAAGCTGTAGGTCAGTTCATAGACCTGCACCGGGTCCGGGTCCGCCGTGGGGCTCGCCGGGAACGAAACGAGATATGCCTCGAGCCCACTCATGTCTGCGTTCTCTGTTTTGCCTGTAGGACCCGCCAGGGCGAGTCCGGCCAGGACCGTCAGCATCAGGATCGTCCGCATGTCACGCCTCCCTTTCTGCGCGCCTGGCGCGCTCCACGATTGCCTCCAGTTGTGACAGGTAGGAGAGGAGCGCCCGACGTCCCTTCTTCGTCATGGAGACGGTGGTGCGCGGTTTTCGTCCTTCGTATCCCTTCCGGACCCGCACGTATCCCGCCTCCTCGAGCTTCGTCAGATGTCGGCTCAGGTTCCCGTCGGTCGTGCCCGTCTCTTCGCGGAGATGCACGAAGTCGGCCTCAACGGCCTCCGCGAGGGTCGTCATGATGCGGAGCCGGACCGGCGCGTGGATCAGCTGGTCGAGTTCGTGACTCCGATCAGGCATCGGTCGCCTCTCCTCCGCCCAACCTGCCGAAGAGGACGCCCGGGAGAATCCAACCGACGACGATGGCGACCGCCATCATCACGGCGCGCGGCGCTCCGCCCGCGAAGACCATTCCGACGGCGATGCCCCACCATCCGAACGCGCACCAGGCGACCGGAGGAAGCTCGAAGATGGCTCCCGTCGAGAAGACACCCACGCCGAGCACCACACACGTGAGGATCGGAACGAGGTTCCAGTCGTACGCGCCGATGAGCGGAAGGACGAGTGCCACGAGGATGTTCGCGATCCCGACGGCTACCCACACGAAGCCGCTGACAGTGGAGGCGTATGACTTCACGCGGGTCTCTCTCTGTGCGCGCGAGAAGGCGAGGTATCCGACGATGCCGGACGCGACGGCGATGACGATGAGCGCGGGGAGAACGAGCGCGTTTCGACCCGCCTGCTCGAGGCCGGCGACAGCGACGACCCCGACGAGCGCGACGACGCCCAGCCAGACGAAGAACCGACCGGACTCGGCGGTGCTGCGTCGGGTCCGCTCGACCATCGAGCGGATGACGGCGAGCTGCTCCTGGTAGTGCTGTTCCGCCATGTGGGCCCTCCCTGTGTGTTCTCGGTTTCTGTGTGATTAGCAAAGTACTTTGTCTCACAAAGTAAGTATCGCATGGACACCGTTTCCTGTCAAGCCGCTTCTTGAGCCGGGCCCCGCCGGCGGGTGTCTCGAGTCGGGTCGAACGGCAGGTGCCGTCGTCACCAGGCCCGGCCGATGTGTCGCCGGATGGACTTCGAACCGGTCGCCCGACGATGTCGGGGCGGAGAGAGGGCCCGCGTTCGGTTGACTGACTCTCGACGGGGACGATATACTGGAAAGGTCGGCTTTGGATTGGGAACGTCGCGGACAAGGAGCTGCTCAAGCGGCGCTCGGCCCGCCACGAAGAGAGAGCTCTTCGGGCGGGTTGTTTTCGGGCGTCGGTCCGTCACCCCGCTCTAACTCATGGCTCACTGAGGTGATGACGAGGCTGCGTGACAGGCAAGGGGGCGATCGTCCCGGATGGTCCGGGACGGGTCTCTCTTGTGCGGCTGCGGTCTTCCTGCTTCTCCTGACCGTTGGGGGGGCCGTCGGCCGGGAGCTTCCCGACAGCCCAGGTGACCTTCCCTTTGTGTTGACGGGCGCCTCGCCGATGAGCGGGGCGCCTCGCTTTGCGGCCCTCGTCGACCTCGACGGGGACGGTCTCGACGAGTGTATCCGTGTGGACCAGTCGGCCGACCGCATGTACTGGCAGTGGTCCGTCGAGCGTCTCCTGGAGACGACGAGATTCCCCCTCCTGTCTGAGCGGAGCGTCGACCGGCTCGGCTGCGCCGGGCTCAGCGACCTCGATGACGACGGAACACCGGAGGCGGCGCTCTGGCGGCAGGACGGCGAGCGCGTTCTCCTGACCGCGGTCGAGGTCCTGATCGAGCGCGCGAACGTCGGGCTCGATACGGTCGCCGTTTTCGAGTGGTACGTCGGCGATGGACTTCTGCCGAACGGCGTCTGGCGCGGAGAACTCGAGCTTGCGGGAACCGTCGATCTCGACATGGACGGTGCGGACGACGCCGTCGTCGTTCTGCTTCAGGCCGGGACGCTCGGCCGTCCGCGCGCCGTAACCCTTACCGACATCGCGTCCGGCGAGGAGCTGTGGTCCGTCGAGACGGGCGCCCGTCCCGTCGGGGGAGCTGCCATCGTCGACCTCGAGAGCGACGGGCGGTCCGAGATCGTAGTGGGACTGGAGCCGACGAGCTCACCGACACTCGAAGGGCTCTGGGGCGATCTCGAGTCGCGGGTCGTCGTCCTGGACATCGACGGACTGCCGAGGTGGTCAAGGGCGACCGGCGGCGCGGGGAGTACGGTCGCGATGGCGGCGGCCGATCTCACCGGCGACGGGGCGATGGAGATCGTCGTCGGCACGTACCGGGCGGATTCCGGGGACGCGCCCGGCGTGATGGTCCTGGATGCGTCGGGGGACACCGTGGCGGAGGCTCTCAACGGAGTGAGCGTGCACGACCTCGCCCCGACCGGCCGCGACCTCTATCTCGCCTGCGGGGACGGCGCAATCCGGCGGTTCGCCCTCGACGACGGATCGCTCGTGATCGAAGCCGAGCTGCATGTTGGAGACGAGGTCCGCCGTGTGGGCACCGTGTCCATGAGCCCGCCTCTGCACGACGAGGGCATCTACTTCGCCGGTTCGATGGGGGCTATCGGCGTGGCGGCCCGCGACCTCAAGCCGCTCGCGCTCCTGCGCACGACCGAGGCCGGCCCCGGGCCCGGCTCTCCGTTCGCGGCCGGCACGTTCGCAGACGAGAACGGGAGCAGGAGCGGGCTCGCGGCATCGACCGCCGACCGGCTCAGGTTCCTCGTGCTCCGCCGAAGAGCCATGAGCCCCGCGCTCCTTCTTGCTGTCTTCGCTGCTGCGGGCATCGGGATCGTGATGGTCGTGCCTCGTTCTCGCCGGACCACCTTGTCGTGGGTCCGTGAGCACATCACCCCGGTTCAGGAACGGGGCGAGATCATCGACGGGATTCTCCAGGACCTCAGGACGGGCGGGCACGGCAAGCTGTCGATCACGCGACCGGTTCGTCATCTTGCCGACAACCTCAGAATGCTCGGTGATCAGGAGGGTGGGATCACTGACTCGTTCGCCCGGCGCTACCGCGAGATGGTTGAGAAGGCGCAGGGCGACGGCGTCGCCTCGATCGACAGGATCCGCAGGAACGCCGAGCGCGTCGGGCTCGCACCGGAGGCGGCCGCCGCGCTCCGTGACGTTGTCGGGGAGCTGCGGAGAGCCCTTGCGGGAATCGGCAGCGAGATACCACCGGAACCCGAGTGCGTGCGCCTGGCGGACAGACTT
>WJMD01000033.1 GCA_014728125.1 Candidatus Effluviviaceae Genus V sp. | reverse complement strand
GTGCTGGAGAACATCCACCGGCGCATCGAGGAGGGCGAACCGCCGCTTCTCGCGTCGTTCCGCGGCGTCAACGAGGTGGCCTTCGCCGTCATCGCGACGACGCTGGTGCTCGTGGCCGTCTTCGTCCCCATCGGTCTCATGGGAGGGGAGACGGGCCGGCTCTTCACGGAGTTCGCCTTCGCCATCGCCGGCGCCGTCGTCTTCTCGAGCATCGTCGCGCTGACGCTCTCGCCGATGCTGTGCTCCAAGATCCTGCGACCGAGGGCGTCGGAGAGCGCGCTCACCAGGACGGTCGATGGCGTGTTCCGGCGGGTCATCGCATGGTACGACGGCGCGCTCCGGCTCGCCGTCCGGAACCCGGTTATCTCGCTCGCGGCGCTGATCCTCATCATCGGTTCGATCTGGATCATGCTCGGGACCGTCGTCTCCGAGTACGAGCCGTCCGAGGACCGCGGCGCGCTCTTCGTCAGGATGTCGGCGCCGGAGGGGACCGGGTTCGATGCGTCGCGGGCCTACATGGAGCGTGTGACCGACAGGCTCACCCCGCTCGTGGAGCGGGGCGACGCACAGCACGTGCTCGCCATGACCCCGGGATGGGGCGCCGGCGGGGTGAACCAGGGGACCGCCATCATCGACCTGGCGCCCTGGGCCGAGCGGGACCGCTCAGCCAATCAGGTCGCCCGCGAGCTGATGGGCGGGCTGTCGGAGATCGTCGGGGTCCGCGTCTTCGTCTTCCAGCCGTCCGGCCTCTCGTTCAGCTGGGGGCAGCCGATCCAGTTCGTCATCGGCGGACCGACGTACGAGGAGCTGGCGCGGTGGCGCGACATCATCGTGGAGAAGGCCCAGGCGTATCCGGGACTCGTCGGCGTCGACGCCGACTACAAGGAAACGACGCCCCAGCTCCGCGTCGAGGTGGACAAGGGGCGGGCGGCCGAGATGGGCGTGAACACCCTGACGGTCGGACGGACCCTGCAGACGATGCTCGGCTCGCGGAACGTGACGACGTTCGTCGACCGCGGCGAGGAGTACAACGTCGTCCTCCAGGGAGCCACGGAGGAGCGGCGGACGCCGACCGACCTCGAGAACATCTACGTCCGCTCGTCCACGACCGGCCGGCTGATCCCGCTCGCGAACCTCGTCACGTTCGAGGAGCGCGCCGAGGCGAGCGAGCTCAGGCGCTACAACCGGATGCGTGCCGTCACGATCTCCGCGGGCATCGCCGACGGCTACTCGATGGGACAGTGTCTGGCGTTTCTCGAGAACGCGGTACGCGAGGAGCTCCCGTCGTCGGCGATGGTCGGGTACAAGGGGCTCTCCGAGAAGCTCAAGGAGTCGAGCGGCGCGGTCGCCTTCGTCTTCATCATCTCGCTCGTCATCGCATACCTGGTGCTCTCCGCGCAGTTCGAGAGCTTCGTCAGTCCCTTCGTCATCATGCTGACCGTTCCCATGGGTATCCTCGGCGCCGCCATCGGCATGCTGCTCATGGGCGTTACGCTGAACATCTTCAGCCAGATCGGACTCGTGATGCTGATCGGCCTGGCCGCCAAGAACGGGATCCTCATCGTCGAGTTCACGAACCAGCTGCGCGACCGCGGTCTCGAGTTCGAGGAGGCCGTGTTCCGCGCGTCGCGGCTGCGTCTCCGGCCGGTCCTGATGACGGGATTTTCCACCGCCATCGGTGCCATTCCGCTCATCCTCGCGAGCGGCGCCGGGGCGGCGAGCCGGCTTTCGCTGGGCACGGTGGTCGCCTTCGGCGCGACGTCGGCGTGCGTCCTCACGCTCTTCGTCGTCCCCGTCGCGTATTACTACCTCTGTCGCGGACAGGCCTCCCCGAAGGAGCGGGAGCGGCGGCTCGAGAGTCTGCGCGAGGAGTACGAGGACGCGATGTAGGTTCTCCGCCCTTGCGGTTGTTCCGCCCGGAGGATTGCGGCCCCGGGAGACGTCGCGCGGGGATGCGACATCGGGCTCCGCGCGGCAGGCCCGGAACGAGAGAAGCCCCCGGTTCCCTGGGGGCTTCTCGGCGTTGCTGCGAGCCGGTTTCCGCGCGCCTACCGGTAGATGGCCTTGATCGTCGTCCAGCTCGAGGCCTCGACGGGTGTGGGGTCGGCGAAGAGCTCGAAGGCCAGGTCGGCGTAGTTGTTGCCGATCGGGGAGTCCGGGAAGTAGGTCCAGCGAGGTATACCCAGGTACGAGAAGTCCATGTACGGACTCATGAGCTCGATCGGTTCGGACTCCAGCGGACCCCACTGACCGTACGCCAGCTGCTCGGCCACGCACTGGAAGCTCACCCAGTAGTGCTGACCCCCGGCCACGGGGAAGGGCGGGATGTCGGCCCAGTACGAGTAGTCGCCATCGCCCTCGTCCGCCTCGTGGAAGTCATCGGTCCAGACCTCGTAGACCATCTCTCCCGGGCCGTTGCGCGACGGACCGCGCACGTTCTCGTAGAACCTGATGCAGAAGTACATGTCGGGAACGTCGGTGCAGTCGATCCACAGGGCGAACTCCCCCGCGTCGCCCTCGTAGCCGTCGACTACGAGGTAGTAGGTCCCGGGCTCGGAGAACGTGTAGCCGAAGGAGGAGGAGGCGAAGGCCAGGCAGTCGTTCTCGTCGCAGCTGCCCAGCAGGAACAGGTCGAGGTCCAGCCCGGGCGGCTCGTCGAGCGTGAACACGATGTAGGTGTTGGGGAACGGGACCTTCAACTGGTAGACGATCTCGGGGCCGGACTCGTTCCACGAGATGCAGCCGTACTCGTCCACGTTCGACGGTTTGCCGGTCGTGTCTCCGACGAGGCTGTCGCTCAGGCAGGTGACGCGCTGGGAGCCCGAGCAGTCGAGCGACGGCCGCCCGGTCGGGTTCCCGGACCAGTCGACGCGGGAGCCGCTGGGACTCGGACCGCTGCGCGGTTGATTCCAGTACGTGCCCCACCAATGCACGTGGTCTATCTCGGCGTTGTGAGGAGCGACGAAGTCGTTCACGCACTCGGCGAAGAACGGCGTATCGGGCGCATGCTGCGAAGCCCAGCCGGTCGCTGTCTCCGACGGCACCTGGCTCCAGAGCAGCACGCGCGCCGGGTTGTCGTCCGCCGCGGCGTGCCCCGCCACGAACAGACAGACAAGGAGAGCGATCACAGGCCATCTCATCGGCTACCTCCCCGGTTCCTGGCGACCGCGTCCCGAAGGACCTCTCCGAACGGCAGGTCACGGCGGTTCCGGTGAGGAGGTGACGCGGCCAGAGCTCCCGAGCCGCCGGACGCTTGCAGTATACTGTGAGAGGCGTCCTATGTCCATGGCGAATGCAGGGCCCGGCGAAGGCGGCCTTCGGACGTGCTCGTCCGATCCAGGCGGGCCGCCAAGTCCCATGCACCCGTGGGAGCCGTCCGGATCGGGGCGGTCCTCGTTGACAGGGCCCGCATGCTCTGCTAGGATATCCGGTGCCGGCTTCGTCCCGCTTCGCGCCGCCGAGCTTGGGAGGGCCACGGTCAGGCGCCTTGCGGCGGGGGATCCGGCTTCACCTTCAGAGCCCTCGGGGGCGGCCTCGATTCGCTTCGGGGGCCGAACCTGAGGGCATCGCGTATGTGGCTCGTCCTTCTTCTGGCAGTGGCCTTCTTCACCTACGGGCTCGTCGAGTACCGCCTTCACGTCCGGCGTCTCGGCGCGCTCCCCGTCCGCGTGCATGTCAACGGCACGCGCGGCAAGTCGTCGGTTACACGTCTCATCTCGGC
>WJMD01000032.1 GCA_014728125.1 Candidatus Effluviviaceae Genus V sp. | reverse complement strand
CCGGGGCGCTCGGCGCCCCGGCCCGCGGTCTGTCCAGAGGAACACTCGACCGACTCGCCATCGCGCGGGCGCTCCTCGGGGACCCGGACGTGGTGCTGCTCGATGAGCCGTTCGCATCGCTCGACCAGCAGGGAAGGGACCTCGCGTGGCGCGCACTCAGATGCCGGCTGGACGATGGGTGCTCCGTGGTTCTGACGACCCACGATCGGGACACCGCGCGACGCTGCGACCTCGTCGTCCGGCCGGCGACATGAGGGTCGGGTGTGCCGCGGGTCGTGGCCATCGTACGGTGCGACGGCCGGTGGGTGCGGCCCGTGTCGCGGTCGCGTTCCTCGTACGGTCTCTGATGATCTTCACGAGCTACCGGCTGCGGGCGCTCCTCGGCTTCGTCTCCCTCGGGACCACGCTGCTGGGCTGTGTGCTGGTCGGTCGGCTCGTGGCCACGGGAGGCGCCGGGTTCGGAGAGCGCTTCGGCATGAGCTACACGGCGTTCGCTCTCGTGGGGGTCGTCGTCCACGGCGCCGCCTCGAGCGGGCTGCGCGTCTTCCGCACCTCGGTCCGGCGGGAACAGCTCCTCGGCACGCTCGAACACCTGCTGGCGTGTCCCGTCGACCCCTCGGTTCTCGTCGTCCTGTCCGCCCTCGGACAGCTGCTTCTCACGCTCGCCGGTGGTCTTGCGCTCCTCGCGGTCGTGTCGCACCTGGCCGGACTGGGCGCCGTGGTATCCGGCGAGGTCCTTCTGCCGGTCGTCCTCTACGCGGCGTCGATGGCCGGGCTCGGTCTCCTCTCCTCGGCCGTCGTGCTCGTCCACAAGGAGGGAGAGCCCGTCTCGTGGGCGCTGTCGACGCTGACCGGCGTTCTCGGCGGCGTCTTCGTTCCGGTCGAGCTCCTGCCGGGCTGGGTCCGGGGCGCCTCGCTGCTTCTTCCCACGACCCACGCGCTCGCGCTCGTCCGGTCGGCACTCGTCCCGGGACACGCGACGCCGTCGGCGTCGATCCCGGTGCTCTGTTTGAGCGCCGCGACCCTTCCCGTTGCGGGGTTCATCGCGCTCCGGTTCGCATTCCGCAGGGCGCGCCGCGACGGGTCGCTGGGACACTACTAGTCGGGACCGGGGGGCATTGGCACTTGCCCGCCCCGGCCGTCGTGGTGTCTAATGGGCACGAGCGCACCGGCCACTTCTCTCTTGATGGAGGTGCACGCGCGCCCGATGGCACGTCGACGCTCCTCGCACACGCCGGTCATCTCGATCGTCGTCGGCATCCTCATCCTCGCCGTCGTCCTGACGGTCGTTTCGTTCCGTGATATCGAGCGCGGTCGCGCTCAGGTCTCCTCGATGCTCGAGCACCAGGCCAGAGGTGTCCTGGCGTTCATCGGCGCCGATCTCAGGGCCGGGCTCTCCGCCGGGGAATGGGATCCGGAGCGGTTCTCGCGGCTCTTCGAGGACGCCGCCTCCCGCCCCCAGATCGCATTCGTCGGGCTCCTGGCTGCCGACGGACGCGTCCTGGCACACAGCGACTCGGAGCTGGTGGGCGGGGTGCTCGAGAGCGGGATCGAACCGACGGCGCTCTTCCCGGGGCAGCGCCTGAAGGGCACACGGATCACGTACGACGGGCGGTCGGCGTACAGCTACGCGGCGATCGTCGAGGTGGTGCCGCGCGAGCTCTGTGATCCGGCCTCGCGCTGGCGCATGCCGGGACACCCGCGGCGCAGGCGTCACACCTGTTCACCAGAGGAAGCCGCGGCTCGCCTGTCGGAGCTTCTGGGCCGGGACGTCGGCCCGGACTCAGCCGTCCGGCTGATCGGCGTCATCGCACTCGAGTCGTCGAGCCTCGAGTCCACCTTTCTCGCCAGCAGGAACCACACGATCATGACAGCGCTCGTGCTGCTGGCGGTCGGCGCCGTGGCGATCTACTTCCTGTTCATCGTCTCGCACTACCGGTCGGTCCGCTCGGCGCTCGAGTCCATGCGGACGTACACGACGAACGTCATCGAGAGCATGGCCAGCGGGCTGCTGTCGGTCGATGCCGACGGCCGAGTCGTGACGGTCAACGGGAAGGCGCGCAGGATGCTCGGGCTCGCCTCCGATCCCAGGGGTCGGCCCGTCTCCGAGATCCTCAGACTTGAGCCGGAGAGCGCCGACCGGGCGCTGGGGACGGCGATCGCGGGGGCCCGCGATGAGCTGGAGACCGAGGCGACGGTCACGACGCCGGACAGAGGAGTTCCCGTGGCTCTGTCGGCCTCGACGCTCAGGGACGAGGACGGCAGGCGTTCCGGCGCCGTGGTGCTCTTCCAGGACCTCTCCGAGGTTGAGGATCTCAAGGATCGCGTGAAGAGAGAACGCCACCTGGCGTCGCTCGGCCGTCTCGCCGCCGGCGTAGCCCACGAGGTCAGGAACCCCCTGAGTTCCCTGAAGGGGTTCGCCCAGTTCCTGAGGAGCCGGTTCGTCCCCGGCTCCAGGGAGGAGCGCTACGCCGACATCATGATCGAGGAGGTCGAGCGGCTCGACCGCGTCGTTCAGGAGCTTCTCGACTTCGCCCGGCCCGTGGAGCCCGATCGGACGGCGGTCTCCCCGAACGCCGTGGTCGAGGACGCGCTCGCCCTTCTCTCGGAGGACGCCGCGTTCGGAGACATCACGATCGAACGACGCCTCGACGACGGAGCGCCCGATGTCCTCGTCGATGCTCAGCAGCTTCGGCAGGCTCTCCTCAATGTCTTCCTCAACGGCATCGAGGCCATGGAGAGCGGCGGACGCCTCACGGTCGAGACCCAGTCTGTCGGTGAAGGTGACCGCGTGGCCATCAGGGTCTCGGACACCGGCCCGGGCCTGACTGACGAAGAGCTGGCCAAGCTCTTCGAGCCGTTCTACACGACCAAGGATTCCGGTACCGGTCTCGGCCTGACTATCGTCTCGCGCGTCCTCGAACAGAACGACGGCTCGATCGTCGCGACGAGCGAGAAGGGCTCCGGAACGACCTTCACGATCGAGCTGCCCGCCGCCCGCAGGGAGGAGTAGATGGACCCCTCGAAGCTCCGCATCCTCATCGTCGACGACCAGGAGAGCGTCCGCGAGCTCCTGAGCGCGGTGCTGACCGAGGACGGACACGAGGTCGACTGTGCTCACGACGGTGAGACAGGCGTCCGCACGGTGGGCGAGGGGTTCCACGACGTCGTCCTTCTTGACATCCGCATGCCTAAGCTCGACGGCGTCGAGGCCCTTCGGGAGATCAAGGAGCAAAGTCCCGGGACGGCCGTCATCATGATGACCGCCTACGCGTCCGTCGAGACCGCCGTGACGACGATGAAACTCGGGGCGTTCGATTACGTGACCAAGCCGATCGACATCGATGAGGTCCGGGCGGCTATCCAGCGGTTCACGGAGCGGTCGGACGATGAGACGCCCGATGAGCCCGATGCGGAGGCCGGGGACGACATCGTCGGTGTGAGCCGGGCCTGGCGGGAGACGCTCGACACCGCTCACCGAGCGGCCGAGTCGGACGCGACGATCCTCCTTCTTGGCGAGAGCGGCACCGGCAAGGAGGTCCTCGCCCACGAGATCCACCGGGCGAGTCCCCGCAGCTCAAAGCCGTTCGTCGCCGTCAACTGCTCCGCCATCCCCGAGGGGCTCCTCGAGAGCGAGCTCTTCGGGCACGAGAGGGGGGCGTTCACGGGGGCCGTGAAGCAGAAGCGCGGCCGCTTCGAACTCGCGGACGGGGGCACGGCCTTCCTCGATGAGATCGGCGACATGTCGGAAGGTCTTCAGGCGAAGCTCCTCCGGTTCCTTCAGGACCGGACGTTTCAGCGTGTCGGCGGCTCGAGGCCGATGACGGTCGACGTCCGCGTCATCGCCGCGACCAACCGTGACCTCGAGCAGGACATCCGGGACGGCCGGTTCCGCGAGGATCTCTTCTTCAGATTGAACGTCGTGACCATCACGGCGCCACCTCTGAGAGAGCGTGTCGACGACATCCCGCCGCTCGTTGAGCACTTCCTCGGCGCGCACGCGCCGCGCGGCTCGAAGCCGAAAAAGGTCTCGCCGAAAGCCATGCGGACGATCATGGCCTACGACTGGCCGGGCAACGTGCGCGAGCTCGAGAACGCCGTCCAGCGGGCGATCGTTCTGTCCCGCGGGGAGACGATCTTCCCGGAGCACCTGCCCGCGCGTGTGCGGGCCGCGGCCGGGGGCGAGGGACGCGAGGATCCGGCAACCGGGAGGACGATGCGGGAGGTCGAGCGCGACGCCATCGTCAGAACGCTCCGGGAGACCGACGGCAACCGAACGCACGCCGCGAAGATCCTCGGCATCTCGAGACGGACCCTCCAGAACAAGATCAAGGAGTACGACATCGACCTCTAGGCGATGCGGTATCGGCCTTCCGTCATGTACGCGCCCCGGGCCGCTACCTCCCCGTGCCCTTCCCGCTCCGCCGAGCGACACCGCCCCTCCTGACGTGCGACCACCGGACTTCAGAACAGGGCCGTCCATCGAGGTGCGAAGAACCTGCGCACCTCCTGACCCGGGAGCACCGGTCATGGGCATCTTCTGCGCACCCGGGCGTCTTCTGGAGGCGGCCGTCTCGGGTATCGACGGGCGTAAGTGATTAAGGAGCAGAGGATTATGCAGGCGGCCGAGGCCGGGCTCGGCTTCCCCTCTCACTGGCACGCGCGTTGCTCAATCAGGAGGCGGTTGGTCGGTTCACACCACTCTGAAGTGAAGGGAGCAGACGATGAGACGCAGGAGGTTCCTCACGATCGCAGCGATCGCCGCTCTGGTCATTGGTCTCGTGAGCACCGTGGCCGTGGCGCAGTCCGGCGGCCGCCCGGGCCGCGGCATGGCGCATCCCGCGCAGGGTATGCGGCGCGGCGGTCCCGTGTTCACCGAGGAGCAGAAGGAGGAGATCAAGGAGATCCACGAGAGGTACGAGGAGGAGAGGGTCGAGCTCGCGAACAGGGCGAGCGTGCTCCGTCTCGAGATGGTGGAGCTTCTGGGCGAGGACGAGATCGACTTCGCCGATGTCGAGGAGAAGATCGAGGAGGTCCACGCGATCCAGCTCGAGCGCGCGAAACTCCGTCTCCGTATCCACATGGAGGTCCGCCCGCTCCTCACCGACGACCAGCGTGAGCTCTTCGACCGCGGTCTCGCCCGCCTGGGCGACCGCATGCAGGGCGGCGCCCGCGGCAGAGGCATGCGTGGCGGCCGCATGGGCATGCATGGCGGACGCGGCATGCATCCCCGCTGCGGCATGGGCGGGGGCATGATGGGTGGTCCAGGCGGTGGCGCACCCCGCTGGATGCGGCCCGACGACATGGAGGACGACGACTAGAGAAAGCCCACCGGGGAGCGCTTCGCTCGCGGAGCCTCCCCGGCCGGCCCGTCGGGACAGGGACCTCGGTGGGCCGGCCATCCGTCCAGCCGGCGCAGAGGCCGGCGGCGCGACGAGCGGGGCGTGCATCGTCAGACTGAGACGTCGCGCGGCCGCTCGCATCCCCCTCGAGCCGGGCGGGCGTCGAAGCGGCGCCCGCCCTCACGACTGCGGATGCGGTTGAAGCGGGAGGCGCGACGGTTTAGGCTTGTCTCTCGAAGACACCGTTTCACGAGCCACGGGAGAAGACCGAGCCCATGAAGAGAATCCTGATCATCGCGGCGGTGATCGTCGTCGCGCTCGTTGCCGTCTGGGGCTTCACGCGAGGGGGCGACGGCGCGGCCGCGAGCGAGTACGAGTTCGCCGAGGTCGAGCGCGACGACCTCGAGGACATCATCTCCGCGACCGGAACGCTCTCGGCCGTCGGGACGGTCGAGGTCGGCACGCAGGTGTCAGGAACGCTCTCCGACATCTTCGTCGACTTCAATGACCAGGTGACGAAGGGGCAGGTGCTGGCGCTCATCGACACGACTTTCCTGGCGGCCTCCGTAAAGGACTCCCGGGCGAACCTGATGAGAGCCGAGGCCCAGCTCGCCCTCACAGAGACGCAGTTCGCACGGACGAGGGACCTCTACGAGAGAGACCTCGTCAGCGAGGCCGACTACGAGGATGCGGCCGCGTCGCTGGCGGCCGCACAGGCTTCCGTTCTCTCCGCTGAGGCTGCGCTCGACCGCGCGCGGACCAACCTCGACTACGCGGTGATCACGTCGCCCATCAGCGGCACCGTCATCGAGCGGAGCGTGGAGCCCGGGCAGACGGTCGCGGCCAGTCTGTCGGCCCCCGTGCTGTTCATCATCGCCGAGGACCTCGCGGAGATGGAGATCCACGTCCTCGTGGACGAGAGCGACATCGGCTCGGTCGAGGTCGGCCAGCAGGTCCGTTTCACGGTCGATGCCTACTACGAGAAGGACTTCTGGGGCGAGGTCCGACAGGTCAGACTGCAGCCTCAAACCGTCCAGAACGTCGTCAACTACACAGTCGTTGTCGACGCCCCGAACGACGAGGGACTCCTGCTTCCCGGCATGACAGCGACGGCCGACTTCCTGCTGCAGTACCGTGAGGACGTTCTCCTCGTACCGAACGCCGCTCTCAGGTTCACGCCGACCATGGAGATGTATCAGGAACTCCGCGAGTCGATGGGTGAGAAGAGGCAGCCGGCGAAGAGTGGCGGCCAGGAAGGGCGGACCGCATCGGGCGGAGTCGACGGCAAGGAAGCCGTTGGCGCGGGTGGTGCCGAGCGTTCGCACGGCGCGCACGGTGACGGGAGCTCGCACGGCGCGCAGGGCGGCAGGGGAGGCATGAACCCGATGGTCCGCATGTTCGCGGCCGCTGGGATCGACAAGGAGCGGGGCGCGGTGCTCTGGTACCTCGACGCCGAGGGGAACCTCTCCATCGCTCCAATAGAGAAGGGTGCCTCCGACGGCATGAGGACCGAGATCGTCAAGGGCGCCGATGTCCAGGACGGCATGAAGGTCATCACGTCCGTCGTCGAGTCCGAGGAGAACGAGGGCGGCAGCCGGAACCCGCTTTCCGGCCGGTTCGGAAGGAAGCGCGACTAGCGATGGAACGCGTCATCGAGACACGCGGCGTCACCCGTTTCTATGAGATGGGTGATCTGGTCGTGAAGGCGCTCCGTGGTGTCGACCTGACTGTCATGAGCGGGGAGTTCGTCGCCATCATGGGTGCGTCGGGCTCGGGGAAGTCGACGCTCCTCAACGTGATCGGCTGCCTCGACCAGCTGACGTCCGGCGAGTACCTGCTCGACGGCGTCGACACCAGCGGCTTCTCGCGTGACGAGTACGCGGAGGTCCGGAACCAGCGCATCGGCTTCGTCTTCCAGACCTTCAATCTCCTGCCGCGGACGTCGGCGCTCGACAACGTGGAACTGCCGCTCTTCTACGACCGCGCCAATCGCTTCCCCGATCCGAGAGCGGCCGCGGCCGAGTCCCTGGACAGGGTCGGTCTCGGCGACCGGATGCACCACGACCCGAGCGAGCTCTCTGGAGGACAGCGGCAGCGCGTCGCGCTCGCCCGCGCTCTTGTGAACAACCCATCGATCATCCTCGCCGACGAGCCCACGGGGAACCTCGACAGTCGAACATCGGTCGATGTGATGTCCGTCTTCCAGGAGCTGAACGAGCAGGGGATCACGATACTCCTCGTGACGCACGAGACCGACATCGCGCAGTACGCGAAGCGGATCGTCGTGATGCGGGACGGTCGCATCGTCAACGATCGCCAGGTGTGGGACAGGCGGAACGCGGCGGAGGACCTCGAGTCGATGCCGTCGACGGACGAGTTCGTCGAGCGCGAGGCGGAGAAGGGGTAGCGGATGCTCTGGCCGAGACGTCTCTTGAGGATCGCCGTCAAGGGGCTCGTCAAGAACAGAATGCGGAGCCTGCTGACGACCCTCGGCGTCATCATCGGCGTCGCGTCCGTCATCGTCATGGTCGGTATCGGGGCCGGAGCGCAGGCCGACATCGAGACCCAGATCAGTTCGCTCGGGACCAACATGCTGATGGTCTTCCCGGGCGCGTCGCGCCACGGGGGCGCCAGCGGCGGCGCCGGCTCGTACAACAAACTGTCGCTTGACGAGGCCGACGCCATCCGCGAGCGGTCCCGGTACGTGAGCGCCGTCTCCGGTGTGATCCAGACCGGCGGGCAGGTGATCGGCGGGATTGGAGATTGGAATACACGCGTGATGGGGGTGTCTCCAGAGTATCTTGAGATTCGCTCATGGGGCGTTGACCGAGGGGAGTTCTTCACCGAGCGGGATGTTCGATCCAGGGGTAAGGTCGCGGTGCTCGGGCAGACTGTTGTCGACGAGCTCTTTCCGAATGAGGACCCGATCGGTCAGCAGATCCGGATCAACAAGACGCCGTTCCGCATCATCGGTGTGCTCGAGGAGAAGGGCGCCTCGAGCTTCGGGCGCGATGAGGATGACCAGATCCTCGTGCCGGTGACGACCGGGCTCTACCGGCTCTCCGGCGGTCAGTACATCAGCATGATCTTCGTGAGCGCGCGATCGTTCGAGGAGAGCGAGGCGGCCGAGGAGGAGATCAGCGAGATCCTCCGAGAGGAGTTCCGCGTCAATCCGGGCGAGGACGACCCCTTCCGCATCCACAGCCAGGCCGAGTTCATCGAGATGGCGACCGAGACGCAGGAGGTCATGACGCTGCTCCTCGGGGCCGTCGCGGCAGTTTCGCTCATCGTCGGCGGCATCGGCATCATGAACATCATGCTGGTCTCGGTCACCGAGAGGACGCGCGAGATCGGCATCCGCCTGGCGGTCGGCGCGCGGTCGAGCGACATCCTCATCCAGTTTCTGACCGAGTCCGTCGTGCTCAGCCTGCTCGGCGGCACGATCGGCATCCTGCTCGCATACGTCCTCACCCTCGTACTGAACAACATGGTGGGCATGACGACCATCATGCAGCCCGGTGTCGTGGCGATCGCTTTCGGCTTCGCCGCGGCGATCGGTGTCTTCTTCGGGTACTACCCGGCCAGGAAGGCGGCGATGCTCAACCCGATCGACGCCGTCCGGTACGAGTAGACGCACACGCCGCCCGGCTCCCGGCCGGTGCGGCGGTCCTCCTGCGTTGGAGGGTCGGAACGGCTTCTTGACGTGACCGGCGAGCCGGCCCGACTTCTCCCCAGGGCGGGCGGTCCGCTCCGCGCAGCGGGCCGCCCGTTCCTCACTCCCGCCCCGCACCGACACCCCTCACTGTTGCCGTTCAGGTCTTCGTCGGGTATAGTGTGAGTCAGGCGGCGGCTCGTGCGAAGCCGCCGCT
>WJMD01000031.1 GCA_014728125.1 Candidatus Effluviviaceae Genus V sp. | reverse complement strand
GTGAAGTCGAGGTACTTCTCATCAACTCCGAGCGCCACGCCCAGAAGCTGCGTGAAGTAGATGACGGGGATCTTCTCGAAGCCCTTGACGCGCTCGGCGATCTCCTGCTGCTTCCTGTCGAGGTTGTACTGGCAGAGAGGACAGGTCGTGACGATCACGTCGGCGCCCCGCTTGACGGCTGACCCGACGACCGTCCTGGAGCATGATACGGCGATCTCCTCGTCGTTGACGATCTGGAAACCGCCGCAGCACTCGGACTTCATCGGAAAGTCGACGACGTCACACCCCATCGCCTCCAGAAGCCCCTCGAAGATGGTCGGCTGTTCCGGATCGTCGAACTCGAGTTCCTTTGCGGGCCGGAGAAGCATGCACCCGTAGTACGGTGCCACCTTCAGATCTCCGAGGCTCTCCTTGACGCGTTTCTTCACCTCGTCGTAGCCGACGACGTCGCGCAGAAACTCGATGTAGTGCAGCACGTCGACCTGCCCGAGGTAGTCGTCCCCCGTGAAACTCTCGATCCCCTCACGACGCTCCGTATCGGCCTTGAGGAAGAGATTGGCCTTTTCCCGCTTCTCGGGATCCTCCTTCATGACCTTGTTCGCGCGTTTGAGGACGTGATAGCAGAACGAGCAGAGCGTCACGACCTTGTCGCCCATCCTCGAGGCGTACGACAGATTCCTGACCGGTGCCAGGATCTCCATGACGCTGTCGGTGACGAGCGGAAAGACCGCGCCGCAGCACGTCCAGATCGGCATCTCGTCGAGCTCGAACCCGAGCGCCTTCGCGCTCTCCTTTGCCGACATATCGAAGTCCCGGGCCCTCTCGTGCAGCGTGCATCCCGGGTAGTATGGGATCTTCATTCCGGCCTCCGGTCCTTCCTCAACCGTTGAGCTTCCTCAGAGCCCCGACGACGCCCATCTGCGGAGCGTCCGACACCATCACCGGCGTGACCTCGTCCGCGTCCACCTGCGGGTGCGACAGACGGCGTCTCAGCACGATCGCGCGGAGCGCGTCGCAGATGCTCGAGAACTCCACGCCCCTTGGACAGCGCGACGCGCACTGGAGGCACGAGGCGCAGATCCAGATCGTCTTCGACTCGAGCACCGGCTCGAGCTGTCCGAGCTGGAGCAAACGGATGACCTCGCTCGGAACGATGTCCATGTCCTCGACCACCGGGCAGCCGGCCGAACACCTGCCGCACTGGTAGCACGCGCCGAGGTTCTGACCCGACAGCTCAACGACCTTCTGGATGAGCTCGTCCTTAATCATGTCTCCGGTCAGCTTGATCCTCATCTTCCCTCCGGCAACCCTGGTCCTCGGATGCGGGACGTCCCTCCGAACCTCCGGGAGCGCCCGGTGCGCATATGAACATGGGTAGGTGAATCCACCTACCCGCTACGCGATCAGGTCAATGAGCGCGCCGCCGCACCATCGTCCGTGTACGAGAAGGCCGGTACTGGGCTTCCCCCCGCGCCCGCACACCACCGATCGAACCCGCCTCTTCCATGAAGTCCGTACGAGCCGAGCTATCCCGACTGGCTCGCCATTCACCTATTCGACAAACAATCACCGCAGTGCCGGACAGACGGCGCCACGGTGACCAGACTCGCAAGAGGATACTAGAGAACGGGGCCGAATGTCAACCTGGAAACGCCCGTTCCGTGGCCGCATCACACATCCTCGAACGTCCGGTCGGTGGCCGCATCACACATCCTCGAACGTCCGGTCGGCGGCCGCATCATACATCCTCGAACGCCCGGACGGCGGCCGTCGCTGGTTCGGTTTGACAGGTCCGCTGCGCCCCGCGTAGAGTGGCGCAATGGATGGGACGAAGGCGGTCGCCGCAGCGGCGCCCGCACAACAACATGACGCAGGATCATCCGGGAGCAACACATGACACAGGACAACCTCCGCTCGGTCGCCCGGGCGCTCGTCGCGCCGGGCAAGGGCATTCTCGCCGCCGACGAAAGCACGGGGACCATCAGGAAGCGGCTCGACAGCATCGACGTCGAGTCGACCGAGACGACCAGACAGCAGTACAGGAACCTGCTCTTCACAACGGAGGGCATCGACTCGTTCATATCGGGCGTCATCCTCTTCGACGAGACCATCCGCCAGTCGAGCGACGACGGTACGGCGTTCCCCCGCCTCCTGTCCGAGCGCGGCATAGTGCCCGGCATCAAGGTCGACCGCGGCGCCAAGCCGCTTGCGGGCCACGAGGGCGAGCGGGTGACGGAGGGGCTCGACGGGCTCCGGGACCGTCTCGAGGAGTACCGCTCGCTCGGAGCCGGGTTCGCGAAGTGGCGCGCAGTCATCACGATCGGCGACGGCATCCCGACCGTCGCCTGCATCGAGGCCAACGCGCATGCGCTCGCGTGCTACGCGGCACTGTGCCAGGAGGCCGGCCTCGTGCCCATCGTGGAGCCGGAGGTCCTGATGGACGGGCCACACAGCATGGCGCGCTGCGAACAGGTCACGGAGGCGACGCTCAGAAGTGTGTACGGTTCGCTCGCACAACAGGACGTCGTGCTCGAGGGGACGCTTCTCAAGCCGAACATGGTCCTGCCGGGCAGCGACTCGGCGGAAACGGCATCCCCTGAGAAGATCGCCGAGGCGACGGTCCGCTGCTTCCGCCGCGTCGTCCCCGCCGCCGTGCCGGGCATCGTCTTCCTCTCCGGTGGTCAGTCGCCGGAGGAGGCCACCGCGAACCTCAACGCGATGAACGCGATGGGCGAGCATCCGTGGCAGCTGAGTTTCTCGTACGGACGCGCCCTCCAGCAGCCGGTGCTTCAGGCGTGGCGCGGCGACGAGTCCAGGGTGCCCGCAGCTCAGAAGGCATTCTACCGGCGTGCCGAGCTCAACGGGGCGGCCCGCTCCGGGCGCTACACGAGCGACATGGAGTCGAGCGGCTAGAACGCTCATCGAGGCGCGGAAACGAGCGGCTCGGACGTTCGTCGAAGCGGAGCCGTACGGAGACAGTTGCTCGAGGGAGGACCTCGCTTGATCCAGAAGGAACGTGTCCACGTCCTCAACCCGGCCGACATCGCCGACGGGCGCTACGTTCTCTACTGGATGCAGCAGTCGCAGCGGCCGCGCTGGAACCACGCCCTCACATACGCGGCGCGCGAGGCCGACCGCCTGGGACTTCCGGTCGTGGCGGTCTTCGGCATCACGCGGCGCTTCCCCGAGGCGCGGCGGCGGCACTATCTCTTCATGCTCGACGGGCTGCGGGAGACCGCCGAGGCACTGGCTGAACGCGGTATTCCCCTCGTCGTCCGCGGCGCCCCGCCGCCCGACGCGGCGCTCGGTCTGGCGGACGACGCAGCGCTCGTCGTGACCGACGTCGGCTATCTGAGGGTCCAGCGCTCGTGGCGGGCACGGGTCGCGTCGCGGGCCCCCGCGCGCGTCGTGGCCGTCGAGTCCGACGCCGTCGTTCCTATCAGGACCGCCTCATCGAAAGAGGAGTATGCCGCCAGGACGATCCGACCGAGGATCCACGAGCACCTCGACCGCTTCCTTCAACCGCTCGAGGAGACGACGCCCTCGAGGGACGCCCTCGACATGGCGTTCGACGGGCTGCCGCTCGACGATCCACCCGCCCTCGCCGAGGAGCTGGGCCTGCCCACGAGGGTGGGCGGCCGCTCGCGCTTCCGCGGAGGCCCGACCGAGGCGCGCGAGCGCCTTAAGGCCTTCATCCACCACGGACTGCGCGGCTACGACGACGGACGAAGCGATCCGGGAGTGGAGCAGGTATCCCATCTCTCCCCCTATCTTCACTTCGGGCAGATCTCACCCGTCGAGATAGCCCTCGGGGTCGAGTCGGCCCGCGGCACGAAGCGCGAGGACAAGGAGGCCTTCCTCGAGGAACTCATCGTACGCCGCGAGCTGTCGATGAACTTCTGCTGGTACAACGATGACTACGACTCCTTCGACTGCCTGCCCGACTGGGCGGCCGGGACGCTCGCGGCCCACGCCGGCGATGAGCGGGATACGGTCTACTCGGAGCGCGATTTCGAGCGCGGTGAGACGCACGACACATACTGGAACGCTGCCCAGCGGGAGATGCTCGCCACCGGCAAGATGCACCCCTACATGCGGATGTACTGGGGGAAGAAGATCATCGAGTGGACCCGCTCGCCCGAACGGGCGTTCGAGATCGCCGTGATGCTCAACAACCGGTACGAGCTGGACGGCCGGGACCCGAACTCGTTCGCGGGGGTCGCCTGGTGCTTCGGCAAGCACGACCGCCCGTGGAAGGAGCGCGCGGTCTTCGGCCAGATCAGATGGATGAGCGCCGCGGGTCTCGAGAGGAAGTTCGACATGCCCGCCTACCTGAAACGTGTCGATGAACTCGAAGACGAGGAACGGGAGCGGGCCGCCGAACGGTGACGCGCCCGCGGTCGTTCGGAAGGGAGCGAACGGGATGGCCGGTCGGACGAATGCCGATGACGACAGACCGAGGCTCGGCATCAGTACGTGTCTCCTCGGAGAGTCAGTGCGTTACGACGGCGGTCACAAGAGGGACCGGTTCCTGACGGACACCTTCGGCAAGTACGTCGACTGGGTCCCGGTCTGTCCGGAGGTCGAATGCGGGCTGCCCATCCCGAGGGAGTCGATGCACCTCGAGGGCGACCCGGACGACCCGAGGCTGGTGACGTCGAGAACCAACGTCGATCTGACCGACAAGATGAAGACGTGGGCACGGAAGCGCATTCGCGAGCTCGGGAAGGAGAACCTCTCCGGGTTCATCTTCAAGGCGAACTCGCCGAGCTCCGGCATGGAACGCGTCAAGGTCTTCGACGAGAAGGGCATGCCGCACAAGGTCGGTTCCGGCGTCTTCGCCCGCATGTTCATGGACCACTTCTCCCTGCTTCCGGTCGAGGAGGAGGGCAGGCTGCACGACCCAGTGCTCAGGGAGAACTTCATCGAGAGCGTCTTCTGCCTGAAGCGATATCGCGACGCCACGGGGACCAGGCGGTCGGCCAGGGCGCTCATCGACTTCCATGCGGCGCACAAGCTCCAGCTGATGGCTCACAGCCCGAAGATCCTGAAGGAGATGGGACAGCTCGTGGCGCGTCAGAAGGAGCTCAAGCGCTCGGAGCTCTTCGACGCCTACGAGGCGCTGCTGATCAGGGCGCTCAGGACCAAGCCGACGCCCGGGAAGAACGCGAACGTTCTCCAGCACGCACTCGGCTACTTCAAGAAGGAGCTCACGCCGGACGAGAAACGTGAGGCGCTCGAGGTCATCGAATCCTACAGGAAGGAGATCGTCCCGCTCATCGTGCCTGTCACCCTGATCGGTCACTACGCTCGCAAGTACGAGCCGGAGTATCTTTCCCGGCAGACGTTCCTGAGTCCCCACCCCGGCGAGCTCAAGCTGAGGAACCACGCCTGACCCGACTGGAGAGACCGATGAGAACGAAGATGATGATCACTTTGACCGCCGTCGTCCTGCTCGCGGCTGGAGCACTCATCGTCCACGCCGAGGGAACCGGCGGCGACGCACCCGCCGCGGTCGATGCCGCTCCCGCTGAGATATCGCAGGCGGCCGCCGATTCTGCAGCGGCGGCCCGGGAGATGGAGGTGGCGAAGCTCATGGTACAGCGCTGCGCGCAGTGCCACGGCGAGGGACGTCCCGCGGCGGGCCTGAGCCTCGAGCGGGTCGACTTCCCGGGATCGATGGTCGGCGTCCCGAGCACGCAGATCGACACCCTGCTCCTGGTCGAGCCCGGCCGCCCCGAGCGGAGCTACCTCGTCTGGAAGCTGCGGGGCTTTGACGACATCACCGGAAGCCGGATGCCGATGGGACCGAAGCCGCTCCCCGAGGGACAGATCCAGCTGGTCGATGACTGGATCGAGAAGCTCCCGGAGCCGGCCCCTCAGGACACGACGGAGGTCCGGACGGAGTAGGACGACCCGATCATTCCGCACCCTGTGTTGCGGCGGGGCCGTCGTCGAGGACCGAGCGGCTCCGTCGCGACCGTTCTTCTGGAAGAACGGATGACACCATGCCGAAGAGGACCAACCGGCTGGCGGGCGAACAGAGTCCCTACCTGCTGCAGCATGCGACGAACCCGGTCGACTGGTATCCATGGGGCGAGGCGGCGTTCGAACGCGCCCGGAGCGAGAGCAAGCCGCTCTTTATCTCGATAGGCTACGCGGCCTGCCACTGGTGCCACGTCATGGAGCGGGAGTCGTTCGAGGATCCGGAGACGGCCGCGCTCCTGAACGGGGCTTTCGTCTGCGTCAAGGTCGATCGCGAGGAGCGCCCAGACGTCGACCGCGTCTACATGGACGTCGCAATGATGATGACCGGCCGCGGCGGCTGGCCGCTCACGGTCATCGCCTCACCGGACGGAACGCCCTTCTTCGCCGCCACCTACATTCCCAGGGAGAGCCGCTTCGGCAGTCCCGGGCTCAAGGAACTCGTCCCCAAGATCGTCGAGCTCTACAGGGATTCACCCCGGGAGATCGACCGCATCACCGGGCAGGTCCGCGACGCGCTGCGGAGTCCGACGGCGCCTCCACCGGGCGAGCCCGACGAGGGTCTGCTGGCGCTGGCGCGCGACGAGCTGAGGTCGCAGTTCGACGAGCGCAACGCAGGGTTCGGGGAGGCGCCGAAGTTCCCATCACCCCACCAGCTGATGTTCCTTCTGAGGTGGTGGAAGAGGACGGGCGACCGCGCGTCGCTCAACATGACAGTGCGCACGCTCGACGCGATGGGGCGCGGCGGCATCCACGACCATCTGGAGGGCGGCTTCCACCGGTACTCGACCGACGACCGGTGGCACCTCCCACACTTCGAGAAGATGCTGTACGACCAGGCGCTCATCGCGCTCGCCTCGGCCGAGACGTTCCAGGCGACCGGAGAGGAGCGCTTCGCGGCGCTCGCGCGCACGACGCTTCGCTACGTCGTCACGAGACTCGGCGCTCCCGACGGCGGGTTCTTCTGTTCGGAGGACGCCGACAGCGAGGGCGGCGAGGGCCGCTTCTACCTCTGGTCGCTCGATGAGGTCCGTGACGTCCTCGGTGAGGAGGCCGACATCCTCGTCAGAGCGCACGGGCTCACGGACGAGGGGAACGCGGTCGACGAGGCGACGGGAAAGCCGACCGGCGCGAACGTGCTGGGTGCGGGCGAGTCGCTCGACTCGCTGGCCCGCTCGCTCGACCTCACCACGGACGAGGCCGCGACACGACTCGAGCACGCCCGCGTGCGTCTGCTCGAGGTCCGCGAGCAGCGTGCGCGCCCGCCGCTCGACGACAAGGTCCTGACAGACTGGAACGGACTCATCATCGCCTCGCTCGCGTTCACGGCGCGCGCAACCGGGGAGCCGGACTTCGCCGAGGAGGCCGAGCGCGCCGCATCGTTCATCCTCTCAACGATGCGCTCCGGAGACCGCCTTCTCCACCGATACCGCAACGGCGACGCCGGTGTGCGCGGCAACCTCGACGACTACGCGTTCCTCGTGTGGGGCCTGATGGAGCTCCACGCGGCGACGCAGAGGCCGGCGCTCCTGGACGTCGCGCTCGAGCTCACGGCCTCGATGCTCGAGCACTTCAGCGATCCGTCGGGCGGGTTTCACTTCACGCCCGACGATGGCGAGAAGCTGGTCGCCCGACCGAAGGAGATCTACGACGGGGCGCTCCCATCCGGGAACTCCGTCGCCGTCATGAACCTCGCGCGCCTGGCGCGGTTGACGGGCCGTCCCGAGCTCGAGGAGGTCGCGATCCGGGCCGCACGCTCGGCCACGGGCGCCGTGCGCCTGCACCCGTCGGGTTACGGCTATCTCCTCTGCGGCATCGACCACCTCATCGGGCCGACGGCGGAGGTCGTCATCGCGGGGCGGCGGGACGGCGAAGACACCCGCGCGTTCACCGAGGCACTGAACGGCTCATTCCTGCCGAGGACGTGCGTTCTGGTAAAGGAAGGCGACGACGTTCTCCGGATCGCTCCCTGGGCGCGCGAGCTCCGAACGGACGACGGCCGCGCGACGGCGGCGGTCTGCCGGGCTGGGGCGTGCGGCCTCCCCGTCACTGAGCCCGGAGTGATGATGAACGCACTGACGAACGTCGGGGACTCGACGGAGGGCTGATGCCGGGAGAGCGTTCCATCGATGTTCATCCCCTCCGGCCGGGCGAGGAGACGCTCTGGCTTTCGGTGGCATCGGCGCCGGGCGAGATCGCGGTCCGGCGACCCAGCTTCACCGATCTCGTCGGCGGAGAGGAGCACCGCGACAGGCGGTGTCACCTGATCGCCGTGGACGAGGGACGCGCGGCGGGCAGGCTGACCGGCACGTTCCTCAATCCGAGGCTCTATTTCATCCAGGAGATCCTGAGCAACGAACCGGACGTGTTCGGAGACGTGGCCGAGGCCTTCGGCTCCCATCTCGCACGCTCCTTCGGACCGGAGCGAGTCGAGATTCTCTCGTGGGAACGCGACGACCTCGCAGAGATGAACCAGGCTCTTCTGCGCTCGGGCTTCCGTGTCGGACGTCGCAAGGTCTTCGTCGAACGGGACCTCTCCGGCGTCGAGGCGCCTGATGCGGGACCGTTCACCTACATCTCCCTCGCCCAGACGGGAGAGCCGAGGTTCGTCGAGATCATGTCCCGGGCCGCCGAGGGCGACCCGTTCGAGGACGTCGCGGCGCGAGACCCGATGACGGATTTCCGCGAACTGGTTGAGTATGCGGGTGAGATGTTCGACCCGACGTGGTGGAAGGTCGCGAGGAGGAACGGTCGGACGGTCGGGGTCGTTCTTCCGCAGCGCTTCCCCGGTCCGAGGAATGAGGGAACGCTCTTCTACATGGGGATCGTGCCGGAGCGGCGAAACGAGGGGCTCGGAAGAGCGCTTCACAGGGCAGGGCTGGCGTTCCTGGCGCAGGCGGGCGTCGAGCGCTACATCGGCTCGACCGACGACAGGAACGTCCCGATGCTCAGGATCTTCGATGCGAACGACTGCGTGAGAAAGGGTATCCAGCTTTTCCTGACGGCCGGCGGAGGGAACGTCTAGCTCTCGACGGCGCCCCGCGGCAACCTGCCGCCCAATCCGCCGGTTCCGGCGGCGGCGTGCGACCGCTTCTCCTCGTACATCGCCTCGTCTGCCTCCGAGATCACCTCCGTCACGGACGACAGGTCGTACGGCTCCCATCTCGAGAACCCCATCGACAGATCGAAGTCGACCTCCTCCGGGATCCCGCTCGCGGCGCGCCACCGCTCGAAGGCCTCCCGGATGCGCTCGCAGACCGGCTCGGGGTCGCGTGTCAGGCCCGGCATCATGATGAGGAACTCGTCTCCTCCGTAGCGCACGACGATCTCGGACGTCCGCACCTGTCCGACGAGGAACCGCGCAACGCCCCGAAGGACGTCGTCGCCCGTCGCGTGTCCGTAGGTGTCGTTGATCTCCTTGAAACGATCGATGTCGAGCATGAGGAATCCGATCGGCTCGCCGGAACGACGCGAGCGTTCGATCTCCCGTTCGACCGCCTCATCGAAGTAGTTCCTGTTGTAGAGACCAGTGAGCCTGTCGCGGATCGCCTCCTCGTGAAGCTGGCTCTCCAGTCTGATCCGCCCGACGGCCTGCTTCGCGTGGTCCAGCAGGAGGTCGAGCATCCGGACGTCGTCGGTCGTGAAGGCGCCCCGCTTCATCGAGAAGCAGTGCAGCACGCCGATCCCCTCGATGGGCATCGAGATGCCATGCTCGAACCCCTCTGGCGCCGGCATGCCGCCGGGGACGTCGCCCTTCCCAAAGAGCTGCATACTGCCGGTCACGTATGCCTCTCCCAGGTGCCCGGCATCCTCGATCCTGACCGGCTCCGGACTGCCCTCGCGACCCCGACAGCACGTCGCCGCGAGTGAGAGATAGCCGTCCCGCTCGACGAAGAAGCCG
>WJMD01000030.1 GCA_014728125.1 Candidatus Effluviviaceae Genus V sp. | reverse complement strand
GGCCGGGGACGCGTTCAGGGACCTCTTCGACAGGGCCGATCTGGTGATCGCGAAGGGGCAGGGGAACTACGAGACGCTGAGCGGCGTGTCGCGCGAGGTCGTCTTCCTGCTGCGGGTCAAGTGCCCGGTCATCGCTCGGGACATCGGGGCCACGGTGGGGGACTGCCTGGTGCGCGCAGCGTCCTAGCCGCCGGCCAGCCCGAAGACGACACCGGTCCCCGTCGCAAGCGTCACAACGAGCGCCAGGTAGACCGCGGTCTTCTTTGTGCCGACGACGCTGTGCATGATCAGGACGTTCGGTATCGACACGGCCGGCCCCGCCAGCAGAAAGGCCAGGGCCGGGCCCTCGCCCATGCCGGCGCCCATGAGTCCCTGGACGACCGGCACCTCTGTCAGCGTACAGAAGTACATGAGGCCGCCCGCCAGGGCGGCGATCACGTTCGATCTGATGGAGTTCCCGCCGACGAGCATGTTGATCCACCGCGCGGGGATCAACCCGTCGTGCCCCGGCCGTCCAAGCAGAGCCCCGACGATCACGATGCCGACGAGGAGGAGTGGCAGGATCTGCTTGGCGAACTGCCACGATCCATCCATCCAGCGTCTGGTCTCACTGGTACCCGTACCGGCGATGAGAATGAGCCCCGCCACGCCGGCGAGGAACGGTACGAGCGGTCGGCCCGGTGCGACGAGCGACAGGATGAGGACGATGCCCCCGACAAGTCCCGCCAGCCAGGTCTTCACGCCGAACCACATGACGAGCAGCGCCGCCAGCAGAACCGCAGCGCCGCCGGCGAGCGGCCACTTGATCGAGTAGACGACGTGCCAGAACCCGCTCTCGGACGTCGCGTGTCCCCAGTTCGCGAACGCGAGGATGGCCACCATGGTCGCGAAGGTGACGAGCGACTTCCAGGCCGGACGCTCCGACTCCGGTTCGGGAAGCTGCATCGTCTCCTCGGCTCTGGCAGCCTCTCCCTTCCTGAAGAAGAGGTGCATGAGGAGCCCGATGACGATGCTGAAGCCGACGGCGCCGACGGCGCGCGCGACACCGATCCTCGGTCCGAGGACCCGCGCGGTCAGGATGATGGCGAGCACGTTGATGGCCGGGCCTGAGTAGAGGAACGTGGTCGCGGGGCCCAGCCCTGCGCCTCGCGAGTAGATGCTGGCGAAGAGGGGGAGAATCGTGCAGCTGCAGACGGCCAGAACGGAGCCGGAGACCGACGCGACGGCGTACGCGACGCCGCGGTGGGCCCGCGCTCCGAGGTACCGCATCACGGCCGACTTCGAGATGAACGCGCTGATGGCCCCCGCGAGGAAGAAGGCGGGGAGGAGGCCGAAGAGCATGTGTTCTCTCGCGTACCACTGGACGAGAGCGAGCGCCTCGGAGATGGCGTTCCTGACCGGGCCGGCTTCGAACGGCACGAAGTAGAAGACGAGAAAGAGCGCGACCACGAGCACCAGAGTGCGGATGTCATGCTTCATCATCGGGGGAGGACGCTCCTTCCCGTTCAACGAGGGCCGCACAGCCGAGAAACGAGAGCACGCACGGCGTCAGCAGGCGGTAGTAGACGTGCTGTCCCTCACGCCGGCCGGCCACGATGCCGACCGAGCGCAGCACGCCCAGGTGACGCGAGACCGTCGACTGGTCGCTTCCCAGAAGCTCGGTCAGCTCGCAGACACACTCGGGCCCCCGCGAGAGCCGCTCGACGATCCGAAGCCTCGGCTCGCTGGCGAGCGCCTTGAGGACCCGCGCGTCGCGTGTGAAGTTCCTGTCCTGCCGTTGGTCAGAGTTCATACAGTGGAGTATATGCAGTTCTGGCCATATATGCAAGTGTTAGCTTCCTGTTAAGAAATCGGATCCGCGCGCCTTGATGGACGGTTCGTTCTGGCGTATGCTCGGCATTGACACAAGAGCCCGTGGGCGGGGGACTTCCGGGAGGCAGACAGGCGTCGGCCTCCCGGAAGACTTCGGGCCCCCGGCGCCGCGGGTATGCCGGAAAGGACGCGAGGTGACCGATGGAGAAGATCTTCTCGAAGACGAAGGCCCTGGAGGCTCAGATCGGGCGATTCCTGGACACGGCGACCGACGTCGGACTCCTGTTCCAGGAGGCCATCAAGGACTACATGCACGGCGAGGTCGACAACTTCGAACGGCGCAGGGAGCGTGTCAGCGAACTCGAGAAGGAGGCCGACCGCCTGCGGCTCGAGATCGAACGGCAGCTCTATACGTACACGCTGATCCCTGAGTCCAGAGGCGACGTGCTCGGCCTCCTCGAGCGCACGGACGAGGTGATCAATGCGGCGAAGACCGCGCTCATGCGGTTCTCGGTGCAGCGCCCCAGAGTGCCTGAAGACCTCAGCGACGATTACATCGAGCTGGCATGCTTCGGCGGACGCGCCGTCGACGAGCTCATCCTCGGCATCCGCGGGTATTTCATGAACGACCGCACCGTCACCGACCGCGCGCACAAGGTCAAGTTCTGGGAGAAGGAGGCCGACGCCGTAGCCGAGCGACTGAAGCGCAGGATCTTCGACAAGGACATCGAGCTTGCGCGGAAGATCCACCTCGACGACTTCGTGCTCTACATCGACATGGTCGCCGATGAGGCCGAGGACGTGAGCGAACGCCTGACCATCTCCGTGATCAAACGGTTCATGTAGGCCCCCGTCGGCTCCGGTCCTGTCGCGAGCGACACCGGCCGGTGCCCGGGTGGAGGACCTCGATGCTGCTGTTCTTCCTGTCCAGCGGGCTCGTACTCGGCTGGACGCTCGGCGCGAACGACGCCGCCAACGTCTTTGGCACCGCCGTCGCGACGAAGATGGTACGGTTCCGGACGGCCGCCGTCACGGGCGGCATCTTCGTGACCGTCGGCGCCGTCATCTCCGGCGCCGGTCCGGTGGACACGCTCGGCGACCTGGGGGCGGTCAACGCGCTGGCCGGTTCGTTCATGGTCGCGCTTGCCGCGGCACTGGCTGTCGCCCTCATGACGAAGTCGGCGCTGCCGGTCTCGGTCTCCCAGGCGATCGTCGGCGGCATCGTAGGCTGGAACCTCTTCACGGGCACGGAGACCGATCCGGCGCTTCTCTCGAGGATCGTCGGAGCCTGGGTGGCATCGCCGGTCCTGGCCGGCGTCATCGCGGCAGGTCTCTACTGGCTCCTGCGGAGGTCGCTCGCCTGCTGCCGGATCCACCTTCTCAGGCTCGATACGCTCACCCGAGTCGCGCTCCTCGCGAGCGGCGCGTTCGGGGCCTACGCGCTCGGAGCCAACAACATCGCCAACGTCATGGGTGTCTTCGTGCCGGCCTTCCCGGAAGGTAGCGTGCGGTTCGGGGCCGGTATCGGGCTCTCCAACGCGCAGGCGCTCTATCTCATCGGTGGGGTCGCGATCGCCGTCGGCATCTACACCTACTCGCGGAGAGTGATGATGACCGTCGGCAGGGACCTCTTCCGCCTGACCCCTCTGATGGCGCTGATCGTCGTGCTCTCACAGTCGATCGTCCTCTACGCTTTCGCATCCGAGACGTTCCACGGATGGATCGTGTCGCTCGGTCTTCCGTCCCTGCCTCCAGTACCCGTCTCAAGCTCCCAGGCGGTCATCGGTGCCGTGCTCGGCATCGCCGTGGCGCGCGGGGGGCGGGGCGTGCGGTTCGGCATCCTGGGACGCATCGCGGCCGGTTGGGTGGCCACGCCGGCCATCGCCCTCATCATCACGTTCGTCGGGCTCTTCTTCCTCAAGAACGTCTTCGACCTGACGGTTCACATGCCGTAGTCTCCTTCCCTGGAGTCGTCGTTCGATCGGCCGCCATCTGTCACCGGGGGCACCCGGTGGCCCGGTCCTCGAACCAGACAGGTCCTTCGAGAACGTGTCATCGGGCCTTCCCGCTGACCGCTTCCACAGGAGAGGGGGAGATGATGAGGCATCCGTTGTACTGGCTGGTCGCAGTCCTGCTCGCCGTCCCGGCGGGGCAGGCTGCCGGCGCCTGGCAGGACGACCTCGCGGCGGTGCTCGACGCGGAGACGGGAAGCGAGCGGGACGCGGCCCTCGAGGCAGTCGTCTCCGCCGGTCCCGACTGGCGCGAGGTCGCCCGCCTCCTCGAGGCGCGTGAGTACGCCGTGCCGGACTCTCTCGGTCGATCGCGTCTCCTGATGCACGTCTGCTCCGACGGCGTCGAGCGGCCCTGGGTCGTCGTCGTGCCGGAGAGCTACGACCCGGAGGTCGAGACGCCGCTTCTCGTCGTGCTCCACGGAGGCGTCTCGCGCGCCGACATCGAGGAGGACCCGCTCTCGTACGGGCGCGAGCACTCGCTCGTGACGGCAGCCGTCGAGGCGGGGATGATCGTCGTGCTGCCGTTCGGGCAGGAGGGGGCGACCTGGTGGGACGAGGTCGGCATGGCGAACATCTCGGATCTCGTGCGCTGGGCGAAGCGCGAACACAACATTGCGGACGACCGGGTCTGGATGGGCGGTTTCTCCGACGGCGCGTCGGCGTCGTTCCTTCACGCCATGGTCGCGCCGAACGACTACGGAGCGTTCGTCGCGCTGAACGGACACATGGGCGTTGGAAGCCTCGATGGGGACCTCGCCACCTACGCGCCCAACATGGCGATGACCCCGGTCTACGCGGTGACGACGTTCGATGACGGGCTCTATCCCTCGTGGCGCATGCGCCCGACCGTCAGGATGGCGCAGGAGGCCGGGGCCGACATCCTCTACCGGGAGCTCCCCGGCGGGCACGACTTCAGCTACGACGAGACGGAGCTTCCTCTGATACTCGATTTCCTCGACCGGCATCCGAGGGACCCGCTGCCCCCGAGGATCGCCTGGGAGACAGCCGTCTCCGACTTCGGGGCCTGCAGGTGGCTCGAGATCGACCGCGTCGTCACCGGGGAGCCCGCGCCGTGGCACGTCGACCACAACGTCGGCCTCGTGGACGATCGCGTGACCATCGGGTTCCACTCTGACTACGAGTCGGACGTCGAGGGTGTTCTCGTCTCGAGCATCGTCGAGGGCGACTATCCGGCGAGCCGGATCGGGCTTCTGGCGAACGACGTCATCGTCGAGGCGGACGGGATGAAGCTGGCGTCGCTCGACGACCTCGATGTGTGGAAGAGTGGGGTCGAACGCGGTGACGACTTCAGGATGGTCGTCCTGAGAGAAGGCGAGCGCGTCGTACTCGACGGCTCGCTGCCGGAACCGGCGAACTACCTGCTCTTCAAGCGGGAGAGACCCTCGGGCAAGGTCCGAGCGCTGTCGTCCGGGAACCGCGTCGAGCTCCAGACGTCGCGGATTGCGCGCCTGAAGATCCTCGTGCATCCGGCGATGTTCAACCTGGACGAGCCGGTGACCGTCGTGGCCGACGGCGACACTGTCTTCCACGACGTCGTCGAACCGAGCGTCGGGTATATGCTGCAGCGCTATCTGCGGGACCGGGACCGCGAACTGCTCTACGTTGCGGAGATCCCGATCGAGCTGATCTCGGAGACGGCGTCGGCCAGGTAGGCGTACTGCTCGGCGGTGTTGTAGATCTGGGCGGAGATGCGGAGGATGCCGGCCGGGCCCGACGGGCAGGCCAGCACCGGGACCTCGATGCCGTAGCGCTCTCTCAGAATCTCCTCCATCGGGTCGAACGAGAGCGCCGTCGTGGTGAAGTGGTAGGTGCCGCGCCCCAGCGGGACGGCGGCCAGCGTGCCGATCATCTCGTCGGGGCAGGCGACCGGAGCGTCGAGCGCCTCGGTCAGGATGCGCCGGGCCCGGAGTGCCAGCGAGCGGTTGCTCTCTATGAGCTGCTCCCAGCCTCCGGGCAGGAGCGAGGCCAGGAAACGGAGGGCCTCCGGCACGGCGAGATACGCGCTCGGATCCCACGTGCCGGTCCAGTCGAACTCCAGCCGGAACCGGGAGCGGTCCTCACGCTCCGCGTTCGCCCCGTGGCTGATGGTGAGCGGACGGATCACCTCCTGTTTGTCGCGGCGGACCCAGAGGAACGCCGCCCCCTTCGGTGCGCACATCCACTTGTGGCAGTTGCCCGTGTAATAGGTCGCGCCCAGCCTGTCGATGTGGAGCGGCAGCATGCCGGGGGCGTGCGCGCCGTCGACGAGCGTATCGACACCGCGCTTTGCGAGCGACACGCACAGATCCTCCGCGGGCATGACGACGCCGGTCAGACTGGTGACGTGGTCGATGAGGCAGAGCCTCGTGCACGGCGTGACCGCGTCCATGACCCTGGCGAGCACAACGTCGCTCGACGCGATGGGGAAGGGGATGTCGACGACGCGCACGGACGCCCCCGACCGCTCGGCGACGAAGTCGAGCGCGTTCCGGCTGGCGTTGTACTCGTGTGTGGTTGTGAGAAGCTCGTCGCCCTCCTCGAAAGAGAGAGAGCGCAGGACGGTGTTGACGCCCGTGGTCGCGTTGGGAACGAACGCGATGTCGTCGGCCTCGGCTCCCACGAAGCCCGCCAGCGCGGCTCTCGCTTCATCCAGAAGCGGCTCGAGCTCCCTGACGAGGAAGCTCACCGGTCCCCGTTCCATCCGCGCCCGGATCCTCGACTGATACGACAGGACCGGCAGCGGGCAGGCACCGAACGAGCCGTGGTTCAGGAAGACGACGTCCGGATCGAGCGACCAGTGCGCCGCGAACGGCGAGGGGGCGGGCTTCTTCATGCGCCCCGGATCTCCTCGAGCCGGGACTTTCGCTTGGCCCAGTCGTCCGGTGCCCAGTCAGGCATCCCCGCCTGCTCGAGCTCATCGAGCGCCTCGGTCATGAGCTCGATGGCGACCGCGCGCTCTCCCTCGGCGTACGCGATCTCGCCGAGGTCCCACCGGCTCATGCCCATCCACTCGATGCCGTTCGGACTGCCCTTCTCGTGCATGCGCTCGGCCGTATCGAAGACCTCGCGCAGCATCAGCTTGGCGTCCGCCAGGCGACCGAGCTTCATCTTCGCGTGGGCCACGGAGTAGTCGGCGATGAGCTTCGACAGTGAATCACCGTGCTGATAGTGATACTCGCGCGCCCGCTCGAGCGCGTCGAGCCCCTCCTCGTAGCGGCCCGCGTCGATATAGTCCCATCCGAGGTTGTTCCAGAGCGGGCCGAGCCAGGAGCCGAGTCCTCCCGAGTCGGCCATCGCGATGCCGCGTCGTGCCCACTCGAACCGCTCCTCGGGAGAGCCGGTCAGGGCGACCATGTGGGCCGCGTCGACCGCCCGCTCCCACTGCTCGCGGCTGCTGCAGTAGTCGAACATCTCCCGGAAGGTCTCGCTCGCTCCGGCCGGGTCCTCGTCGGCCTGCCACTCGAAGCGGCCGCGAACACCGAGGAACCGTGAGTAAGCAGGGGGGTCGGTGATGTCCGCCCGGGCCGCCGCCTGATCGAGCCAGCGGCGTCCCTCGTCGATGCGTCCGGCGATGAGATGGGTCCGCGCGCGCATCGCGCAGGCCTCGACGAAGGTCGTGGTGTCGCCTGCGGCGATCGCCTCGTCGGCGATCTCCTCGTACTCGGCTCCGGCCTCTTCGTAGAGCCTGGCGTTGAAGCTCTCGTCCGCCTGCTCGAGCCGCTCGGCGAACGGCGTCTGCTCCTCGCCGCAGCCGGACACAAGCAGAGCGGTCGCCGCCAGAGCGACGAGAACGACGATCGGGCTGGACCAACGCATGTGTTCCTCCTCGTGCAGGGCCCCGGCTAGGCCGTCTCGGCATCGATCCCCGGCGTGAACTCCTGCAGAACGGGGAAGCTGTCGAGGTTCCTCGAGATCGACGCCTCGAGGAAGGAGTCGACCCACCAGAAAATGTCGTGTCGTTTGACCAGTCTTCTGAGTCGGTGCATCCGGGCGTGGCGCTCCCACGGGTCCATGTGAAGCGCGCGGTGGATCCCGTCGGCGACGCCGTGGACGTCGTACGGATTGACGAGCACGGCCTCGTGCTGAAGCTCCCCGACGGCGCCCGCGAACTCGCTCAGGATCAGAACCCCGCTCTCCTCCAGGCTGGAGGCGCAGTACTCCTTCGCCACGAGGTTCATGCCATCCTTCAAGGGCGTGATGAGTGCTATCTCCGCGGTCCGGTAGTACGCTATGAGCTCCGGCCTCGTAAGCGACCTGTAGATGTAGTGGATCGGGACCCAGCCGTGCGTCGTGAACTCGCCGTTGATCTCGCTGACGAGGCGCTCGATTTCGATCTTGAGTTGCTCGTACTCGGGGATGCCGCGGCGGCTGGGCACGACCACCTGGACCAGCGTCACGCGGTGCTGGAGGTCCGGGTAGCGCCTCAGGGCGTCACGATAGGCATGGAGCCTGTACGTTATCCCCTTCGTGTAGTCCATCCTGTCGACGCCGAGGATGATCTGCTGGTTGGGGAACTTCTCGTGGATGTGCCAGGCCCGCTCCGAGACCTCTGAGCTCTTCGCCATTCCCTCGAACTCGTCGTAGTCGATGCTGATGGGGAAGGCGCCGATGCGCAGTTGCTTCGGCGGTACCTCGAGATCGCAGACCTGCCCTCTTCCGCAGGAACCGGTCTCGCTGACGAGCGAGCGCACGCTGTGCACGAAGTTCCGGCGGTCACGCATCGTCTGAAAGCCGACGAGATCGTAGTCGAGGAGCGCGCTCAGGACCTCCGAGCGCCAAGGGAGCTTTATGAAAATGTCGAGGGGAGGAAACGGGATGTGAAGGAAGTAGCCGAGCTTCCCCTCGTACCCCATCTTCCTGAGCTCCCGCGCGACCAGCAGCAGGTGGTAGTCGTGGACCCAGACGAAATCTCCCGGACCGGTGTTCTCCGCGATGACCTCCGCGAAACGCCGGTTGACTTCCTGGTAGGTCGTCCAGTAGTCCGGGTCGAAATTGCACCTCGACTGCAGGTCGTGGAAGAGCGGCCACACGACCTCGTTCGAGAACCCCCTGTAGTGCTGCTCGACCTCACGCGCCGTGAGCGATATCGGCACGAGGGAGTACCCGACCGAGTCCTCGTGCGACCTGAGGGCGTCGTTCAGGCCTTCCTCGTACGTCGTACCGGGCCATCCTATCCACAGACCGCCGCGGTCCTTGAGAACAGGGGCGAGAGCCGTCACGAGTCCCCCCGAGCCGGGCTCGACGTGCCATGCCCCGTCATCCTTGCTCAGGACGATGGGCAGCCTGTTCGACACGACGACGAGTCTCTCTATCGGTGCCTCAGCCATCGGTCTCACCGTCCCTTCGTGACCTCGACCCACGCCCGCAGGAACCTGCGGACGTCCCGCGGGGTGCCCAGTCGTCCTCCGGCGTGCGTCGGCCGGTCGAGGCTTCCGACCTTTATCCCGACGCCCAGTCTGCGGACGACGGCGAGGGCGTCCTCGTCGGTCTCGTCGTCTCCGATATAGACGCAGAGCGTGTCGGATGCGACGTCGCCGAGAAGCTCGAGAAGCGCCGTTCCCTTGTCGATGCCGAGGACCCGGAGCTCGACGCCGCCGAGGAAACGTCTGACCTCGAGGTCGTGCTCGGACGCGTCGCGCTCCCAGAGGGCGGCGACCCTGTCCTCGGCCGCGCGGGCCTCGTCCGGTGTCATCGGCCGCGTGTGAAGCGCCACAGACGCGTTCTTCCGCTCGACCGTCTCCGCGAAGCCGAGGTCCCGCGCCTCGCGAAACGCCCGATCGAGCCGCTTCGTCTGGTCCCGGCGGGGTTCGATCCTGAAATCGGTCCCGTCGGGGATGCGGAACTCGGTGCCCTGGCTGGCGCTGACGGGAACCCCGAGATCGCCCAGAAGCTGGAGAAGCTCCGAGAGCGGTCGGCCCGTCATGATGGCCAGGTCGGTGGCGTCACTGTCCCGGATCTCCTCCAGAAGGGGGACGACGCCGTCGAGCGGCCTCGCCTTCATCCGGTCCTCGTGGAAGGGCGCCAGCGTTCCGTCGTAGTCGAGGACGAGGCAGCGGGACGGGGCCCTCCGGACCCGGTCCCAGAAGTCGGGCACACCCGCGACATCGACCAGCCGGTCCGGTGCGTCGCTGCGCCCCTCGCCGCGGGACTCCGCTGTGCCGCCTCTGTCCGAGCCGGTCGCGCTCATGCCAGCTCGATCCTGTCGCCCAGCTGGTGCTCGAGGGCGAGCATGACCGTGAGGTACTCCCGGAGATGCCGGGTGAGAAGGAAGTGGTCGCAGACGAAGGCCCGCGCCTGGGCGCCCATCTGCTCGAGCCGGTCCCTGTGATGAAGAAGGTACCGGATGCGGAGCGCCGCGCCCTCGGGGGTCGAGACGAGGAAGCCGGTCTGGTGGTTGACGACCTGGAGCCTGATGCCGCCCGTGTCTCCTCCGATGACGGGCCTGCTCTTCCACATCGCCTCGGCGACGGTCAGCCCGAAGCCCTCGCGGATCGACTTCTGGAGCACGATGTCCGCGGCCCGCTGCAGCGCGTTGATCGTGAGATGAGCGTCCGGCGGGAGAAGGAGGATGTGGATGTCCGGATCGTGGTTCGCGGCCCGTCTGGTCTCGTCCAGCACGGCCGCTCCCTCCGGGTCGTCCGTCGCGCTGCCGCCCGCCAGCACGAGCTGAAGCGTCGGCGTGAACTTCCGGGCCAGACGATAGGCCTCGATGACGCCGACCGGGTCCTTGAACCGGTCGAAGCGGGAGACCTGCAGGATCATCTCTCGGTCGGGGTCGATCCCGAACTCATCGTAGACCGACGTGATCTCGTCCGATGTCAGGTCGCGGTTCTTGTCGCTGAGAGGATCGATGCTCGGCGGTATGAGGTACTGCGGGTGCGGCAGTCTGTGCGAGAAGGCCGCCAGCGAGAAGACGCTCGCGTCGTAGTTCTGGAGGAAGCCCTTCAGGAACCGCCAGATCGGCCGGTAGGGACGGGATACGTCGATGTGGCAGCGCCAGATCCAGCGGCCCTCCCGGTTCGGGCACATCTCGAGAAGCGGCGCCGGCTGAGGGTCGTGGATGAAGACGACGTCCGCCGACTCCAGCGTGGCCCGGAGCTTCTGAGCGTTCTCGAGGTTGACCGACCTGTAGTGGTCGAGCTCTGAGGCCCCGACCGTCACCCGGTTTCCCTGAAGCGCGTTGTGGAACGACTTCGTCGTACCGTAGAAGCCGGCGTCTCCCTCGATGACCTCCCACGTCGCGTCGATACCGAGCTCTCTCTTCAAGGGCACGAGCTTCGTCAGGATCTCCGCCACGCCGCCGCCGACGCGCGTCGAGTTGACGTGGACGACACGCATGCCCTTCAGAGGGCGCGCCAGCTGCCTGAGCTGGTCGACGGCCTCTTCGCCTGCCACCTCCGCGTATCGTTCGAGCTGGGCGCTCACGACCGGTCACCTCCGAGGTGTTCGGTGAAGATCTGCACGAGCTCGGCCTTGAGCTCCGACAGCGTCTGGTAGAAGGGGTCGACCCCCTGGCAGCGGAGCGCCAGCTCCTCGTAGTCCCCGGGAAGGTCCGACAACCACGAGCGGAAGTCGTCGACGCCGCCCGGCGTTCTGCGACGAGCGTCCACGAAGTGATAGAAGACGCTGTTGTTCGACATGGCCGCGATGGCGCCGGGCAGCTCTCCGGGCTCCTCGACGACGCGGTGCGTGTCGAATACGACGATCTGGGATCTGATGAAGTGGAACTGGGCCTCGCGCGACGTCCACGGGAGAACCTCACTCTGGTCCAGTTCCTCCTCGAGCACCTCGATGACCTCCTGCCTGAGGTCCTCGAGGTCCGCGAAGTCCGTCGGGTCGATGACGCTCAGGCGCTCGGCCAGGGCGGTGTTCCTGAGCGCGCTGTGAACCCACCTTGCGAAGTCGTTGTTGAAGCGTGGGTCGTCGAACTGGGGGCGGACGAGCCCTCCCCAGAAGTGATAGTAGACGCTGTCGAGGTCGATGCCCTCGAGCTCGTTCCTGAGTTCCTTCAGGTTCTGCGCCCGCCGTCCGGTCGCGATCGCGGCCAGAGCGCAGTCCTTGATGGCAAACGGCTTCGGTCCGCGCGGGTCGTCACCGCCGCGCGGTTCGTGCTTCGGCTGCGTTTGAGGCACTCGCTATTCCTTCTTCGGAGCCTTCTTCCAGGATGTGGCGTGTCCACAGTTCATGCAGACGGGGAACTCCTCGCCCTCGTGGAACTCGTGCTCGTCGACGCCGCCCTCCGTGTGGCAGATCTCACAGACGTACTTGCCGTCCTCCGGTACGGACTGGCCGACCTTGTAGTTCTTGTCCTCAGGCATGTTCTCCTCCGAGTGACGTGCTGACGACGGCCGGGATGCACCCGGGCCGCGCGCCTCCGGCGCGCTCTTCACCGGGAACCCCGGCTCGGTCCGGATGCGCAGACAATGATGTGACCTTCCATTCTATAGGCCACAGGCCCGGCGGTGTCAAGCTGGCCGCCGCGAACGAGTGGTCCGGGAGCGGCCTGGCGGCGTCCCGCCGCGCGGAGTATGATGCGTGTCATGAGCATTCCCGACCCGGCGCGCATCAGTCAGGCCCTTCTGGCGTGGTACGATGTCAGCCGTCGCGACCTGCCGTGGCGCGGCACCACCGATCCGTACGCGGTCTGGGTCTCAGAGGTCATGCTTCAGCAGACACAGGTCGGGCGGGTCATCGATTACTGGACGCGCTTCCTCGATGCCCTGCCGACGGTCGAGTCGCTGGCGGGGGCCTCTCTCGACGACGTGCTGGCGCTCTGGTCGGGGCTCGGCTACTACAGCAGGGCCCGCAGGCTCCATGCGGCCGCGCGCGAGGTGGTCGATGAGCGGGGCGGGCGACTCCCGGAGACAGCCGCCGGACTGCGCGAGCTTCCCGGCATGGGGGACTACACGTCGGCGGCCGTCGCCAGCATCGCGTTCGGCGAGCCGGTGCCGGTCCTGGACGCCAACGTCGTCCGCGTGCTCTCACGTCTCCTCGCTTCGACGGGCGACCCGCGGCGCGCCGGTGTCAGACGGGAGCTCCGGGCGGCCGCCGCCGAGATCGTCCGGGTCGGGCGGCCGGGGGACGTCAACCAGGCGTTGATGGAGCTGGGGGCGCTCGTCTGTCTGCCGCGTGAGCCGGCGTGCGACGATTGTCCGCTGTTCTCGTTCTGCGCTGGGCGTCAGTCGGGTGACCCCCGGACGTACCCGGCCGCGGCGGGGCGACCGGAGGTCTTGACGCTCCGCGAGGCGGCGCTCGTTCTGTGCGGGGAGGGCACGGTGCTGCTGACGCGCGAACGCCATCCGAGGGGATGGTGGAACGACCTCTGGCGTCTTCCGACGAAGGAGCTCGGATCGGGACGCCCTGAGGAACCCGTGTGGGAGAGCGTCGTGAAGGATGAACTCCCCGACCCGCCCGGGAAGGCCGGGAGCATCCGCTACTCCGTTACGAGACACCGCGTCGTGCTCGATGTCTACGTGGCGGAGCTCGACGCGGTCGTGCTGCCTGGACGCGGCTTCAGGTGGGTGCTGCTCGAGACGGTCCAGGACCTGGCGTTTCCCGCGCCGCACATGCGCGCGCTGGGCCTGGCGGGCGTCGCGTGAGGGTGCAGTCGGGCCGACGACCGCCTACTGCCCGAGCACGTACGCGAAGATCAGCGGGGCGACGATCGACGCGTCCGAGTTGATCATGTATCTCGGCGTGTCGACGTCGAGTTTGTGCCACGTGATCTTCTCGTCCGGAACAGCCCCCGAGTAGGAGCCGTACGATGTGGTGCTGTCGCTGATCTGCGCGAAGTACGCCCAGTACGGGACGTCCATATCGAGATCCTGGATCAGCATCGGGACGGCGCAGATGGCGAAGTCGCCCGCGATGCCGCCGCCGATCTGGAAGAAGCCTACCCGCACTCCGCGCTCGGCGCGATCAGCGTACCACCGCGCCAGGTGCTGCAGCTGCTCGGTGCCGCTCCTGACGGCCCGGTGGGAGGACACGGTCCCGCTCATCACGGCGGCGGTGAAGATGTTCCCGAGCGTTGAGTCCTCCCATCCCGGACAGTAGACAGGGATGCCCCTCTCCTTGGCGGCCAGGACCCAGGAGTTCTCCACCGGGATCTGGTAGTGCTCCTTGAGTTCGTCCTTCTCCAGGAGCGCGCAGACGAACTCCCACGGGAACCTCGGTTCCTCGCGCTCAGCCGCCTCTTTCCACATGTCGATGAGGATCGACTGCGTGTGGCGCATTACCGATTCGGGAATACACGTGTCGGTAACACGGTTCAGGCCTCTGTCCCTGAGCTTGCGTTCGTCCTCGGGCGACAGGCTTCTGTAGTGGGGGACCATCTCGTAGTCCGAGTGCGCGAAGAGGTTGAATACATCCTCCTCGAGGTTCGCCGCCGTGCAGGAGACCGCGTGGACCCTGTTCGAGCGGATCATGTCGGCGAGCGACACGCCGAGTTCACCGGTGCTCATCGCTCCCGCCATGGCGAGGAGCATCTCCCCGCCGTCGGCCAGCAGCTGTCGCCATCCCTTCGCCGCGTCGAGCGTCTCGCGCGCGTTGAAGTGCCGGAAGTGTCGCTCCATGAAGGCTGCCGTGCTCATCGCGTGGGTCCTTTCGTGTGGGCATCGGTCTATGTCAGACGGCGCCGTCAGCCGCCGATCTCGATCTCAAGGTCGGGTGTCTGGTCGGGTCCGCGGACCTTGTGGCAGTGGACGTCGCAGTCGAAGGTTCCCGCCGGCGGGTTCTGCTGGACCGTCAGGCTCTCTGTCGTTCCGTCGCCGACCGACACATACCCGACCCCGAAGATCCGGTCGTCGGGGAAGGTGAACGTCACCTTCGAACCGTCGGCGCTGAAGTCGACCTTGTCGCCGGCCGCGGCCGCGATGGAGGATGGGGAGACCGTTCCCGCGTCGCCGCCCGAGTAGGTGACCGTGACGGATTTCGTCGCCATGGCGCGCGCTCCTTTCGCTCAGGAGCCGGGCCTCGAGACTAGTCGTTCACCGAGAGCCCCAGTCGGTCGAGCATTCCTCCGTACCTGGGGTCCTCCCGGAGGCGCCTGAGCCCCGGGCTCGACTCGATTCGTGACAGAGGGTAGCCCCCCCGCAGGGCCTCCTCGATCAGCTCGAGCGCGCGATCGCGTTCTTCCAGAACCTCGTATGCCTGTGCGATTCTCTTCAGTGTCAGGAAGCTCTCTCCGCCCAGCTCCAGGGCCGACTCGATCAGGGCCCCGGCCGCCGCCTTCTTGCCGAGCATCCCATGGTACCCCGCGAGGTCAAGCATGAGCAAGACGTCGCCCGGTGAGCACTCCAGCAGCTTCTCGGCCTCGAGCGCAGCTCTCTCGTATGCCTTCCGCGACTCCGCCGTCTTCCCCATGTGCGAGCGGATGGTCCCCAGCGCCCCCCAGAGCCTGTAGTCGGTCGGCGTCCCGGCGAGCGCATCAAGAAGGACCCGCTCAGCACTGTCGAAGTCTCCGGAGCGGAAGTACATGACAGAGAGGTTTCGCAGTGTGTGATGGCTGCGTTCTATCTCAAGCGACCGCTCGAACGCCTCGATCGAGCGGGCCGGTTCCTCCATGAAATGGAGAACACCGGCGACATTCGACCACATTCTCGACGCCTCAGGGTTCAGGGCGACGACCTGTGCGAAGTGCAGGAGCGCCTCGTGCAACGATTGAGTATTGAAGCGCGACACACCGAACTCAGCGTAGCCGCGCCAGTCAGCCGGATGGAGCTCGGTCAACCTCGTGAACATGCGCTCCGCCTCCTCGCGCCGTCCGAGTTCACGGAGCGCGCGCCCGGCGTGTCGGAGCGCGACCGGGTCGTGCGGGGACGTCATCAGGACGTCGTCCAGCCGGTCCAGCCCATGTTTCAGCCGACCGGATGCGATGAGAAGCACACCGTGCGCGCGCCGGACACGTTCGTCGCCGGGCGCGACCGACAGAAGCGAGTCGATCGAGGTCTCGGCGAACTCGAGAAGCCGTTCATCGCTGTGAAAGGTGTACTGGCGACACCGGACCTCCACGACACCGGCTGCCGCCTCAACGAGATCGGGGTCCCGCTCGACCGCGCGGCGGTAGGCCTCGGCCGCGTCGTGGAAGTGCCTGCTGTTCGCGGCAACGGTCCGAAGCCTCTCGCCGCGAAGGAACGCCTCGAGCGCGGCGCCGCTCGTCTCGACGCCTGCAAGGCGCTGCCGGTCGGCATGCGTCACCTCGATGCCGAGCACACGGCCGACGGCGGGAAGGAACACGCCAGGGTCGACCGCGATCGTCGAGACAGCCTCCCGAACGACCTCTGAGCCGGCAGGAGAGCCCCGTCCCGCCGCCGAGAGCTCGAGCCGGACCAGGGCCACATCGTCTGCGACCGTGACGAGCGAGGAGAGAAGCTCGTCGGCGGAGAGCAGGGTCCGGACGGCCTCGATGCATCCGGGCGCCGCGGCGCGCACGGAGTCGGCGGGGACGACATCGAGCTCCGGACGGGTCGCGGCGAGGACCTCGAGGCTCCTAAGGAGGTGACGCTCGATACCGACGGCAAGCACGTCGTAGGACGGGCCCGAGGCGTTGGCCGCGGGCAGCACCGCGATGCGCCGCCCACCCGCTGGGACGGCCGCGGCGAGGAGAACCAGTGTGACCGCCACGGCCGCGCCGCACCGTGGGAACCGTCTCATCCGTCCCCCTCCGACTCTGCCACCTCCTCAATGGTCCTGCCGGAGAGGACCGACTCCGGCTCGGTGCTGACCGGGTTCCGGCGCGCGTCGGCTTCGGAGTCCTTCATCTTGATGAGAAGCCAGCGCTTGCCGTCGCCCCCGGTACGTATGAGGGCGTAGCCGCCGGTCAGTTTCTCGCCCTCGAGCCAGACCGTCGCGTGTCCCTCCTCGAGACCCTCGTCCATCGGGACCTCGTTGCCGTCGTCGTCCTCCTTCAGGTTCCGATAGGTCCCGCGGTCCCAGACGATGACGGTCCCGGCCCCGTACTCTCCCTCGGGGATCACGCCCTCGAAGCCGGCATAGTCCAGAGGGTGGTCCTCGGTCGGCACGGCCAGGCGTCTGACCCGCGGGTCGGTCGAGGGGCCCTTGGGTACGGCCCACGACTTCAGTACACCGTCGACCTCCAGACGGACATCGTAGTGGAGCGTGCTGGCGTCGTGCTTCTGGATGACGAAGATCGGGTCTCCTCCCGAGCTTCTCCCGCCGGACGGCTCGGGGGTGCTCCGGAAGTCCCTCTTTTCCCTGTAGTCCTTCAGTCGGTCGGATGGCATGGCGCGCTCCTCCCTCGCGTGTCGGTCCGTCGGTCCATCGTACATCAGGGACCGGTCGTCCGGAAGGGCGCTCCGCAACGGCCCGAACACGAGAACGGGCGGGGCCCTGTCAGGGCCCCGCCCGAGCGTTGTGGGCGTCGTCCTCAGTCTCCCGTTACTTCAGGATCGACATCTTCCGGGACTCCGTGAAGTCCCCGGCCTGCATCCGGTAGAAGTAGACACCGGAGGCCATGTCGTTCGCGTCGACGCGGATCGTGTGCCAGCCCGCCGGGCGCCGCTCGTCGATCAGCCGCTTCACCCTCTGTCCGCGGACGTTGTAGACGTCGATCGTGACGTCCGACTCCTCCGGGAGCGCGAAGGCGATCTCGGTGACCGGGTTGAACGGGTTCGGCGAGTTCTGGCCGAGTGCGAACTCCATCGGCTTCATCGGGTCGCCGGCGACGTCGCGCGTGCCGCGGCCCGCCGCGGGAAGCTCGACGACCTGACCGTCGGGCAGCGTGGCGAAGAGACCGAAGGCCTCGCCGCCCGGGTCGCCGTCGGGCGTCAGGAAGCCGGACGCGAAGACCGTGATGCCCTTGCTCCCGAGTCCTCTGAGGTCCGCCTCGTACGACGCCACCACCGTGTCGTTGTCTCCGCCCGGTGTGACGTCGAGCTGCAGCACCGTGGGCCACAGCGTCACGTAGTCGGAGAACTCACCGTAGCCGATGTCGTCGAACAGTACCCAGTCCCACCACCCCCTGCGGGCGACGATGTCGACCGTGGGCGCGTCGGTGGCGCCGTGGAATGCGATCAGCTTGATGAGACCGAGATGCACGTACTCCCGCATGCCGCCGCGCGGAACGACCGTGAAGGCGATCGGGCGCCCCTGGGGGTTCGCCTCGAACGCGCCCGGGTCGAGCACGCCGGTGGCCATCGCGCAGTAGCGCTCGTTGGCGTCCAGCGTGACCTCGAACGTCGCGATGATGTCGTCGGGACCGTCGCTGTCTCCGGGTGCCACACCGATCGAGAGCGGCACGCCGGCCGGAACATCGACGTACGGCGTGGCCGTGCGGAAGGCGAAGTCCGGGATGAACGGCTCATCGCCCTCGTTGACGTAGATGTCGACCACCCCGGCGGCCGGATCGGCCGCGTTGTGGATCACCTGGAGGCGCGCCGTCGGCGTGACCGGGGGGAGCTCGACGACGTCGCCGGTGGGCAGTGCCGCGAACAGACCGAAGCCGGCACCGTCCTGGTTGTCGTCGGGCGTCAGGAAGCCCGAGGCGAAGACGACCGCGGCGCCGCCGCCGAGGCCGGAGAGATCGGCCATGAAGGAGGCGACGACCGTGTCGTTGTCGTTGCCCGGCGTCACGTCGAGCTGGTACTCGCGCGGCCAGAGCGTGCGGTAGCTCGAGAACTCTCCGTAAATAAGATCGTTGATGAGCGTCCAGATGTGGTACGGCCCGTGGATCCGTATGTCGACCGTCGGCGCGTCGGTCGCGCCGTGGAAGCCGATGAGCTTCACGAACCTGGGGCCGGCGGACTTCCTCACGCCGTCGACGGCGAAGATCGTGAAGGCCGTGCTCTCGCCGTCGGGGTTCGGAGCGAAGTCGTCCGGCATCAGAACGCCGTTGGCGACCGCAACGTAGGTCTCGCCGTTCTCGAGCGTCACCGGGAACTCGGCGATGATGTCGTCGGGACCGTCGCTGTCGCCGGGGGCGACGCCGATGACGAGCTCAACGCCCGCCGGCACCTCGACGAACGGGGTCGCGTCACGGAAGGCGAAGTCCGGAATGAACGGCTCGTCGCCGCCGTTGACGTAGATGTCGACAACCTCGGCGGCCGGGTCGGCCGCGTTGTGGATGACCTGGAGCTCCGCCGTCTGCTCGACCGCCGGGAACTCCACGACCTGGCCGTTCGGAAGGGCCGCGAAGAGGCCGAACGCCTGGCGCGTCGGAACGTCCGTCGGGGCCAGGAAGCCCGAGGCGAAGACGACGGCCGCGCCGCCGCCGAGCCCCGTCAGGTCGGCCTCGTACGAGGCGACCACCGCGTCGTTGTCGTCGCCGAGCGTCACGTCGAGCACGTACGGCCGGGCTCTCAGCAGGCGGTAGGCGGAGAACTCACCGTACGTGAGGTCGTTGAACGGGACCCAGGCGCCGATGCCTCGAACGAGGATGTCGACGGTCGGGGCGTCGGTCGCGCCGTGGAACCCGATCACGCGGACGCCGCCGAACTCGCCCGACGTTCTGATTCCGGCTCTCGGGTAGAGCGAGAAGCCGATCTCGATGCCGTCGGGATTCGGGGCGAACTGCGACGGATCGAGGACACCGTTCGCAACGACGACGTACGTCTCGCCGTCTTCGAGCGTCACCGGGAAGCTGGCAATGATGTCATCGGGGCCGTCGCTGTCGCCCGGCGCCACTCCGATCACGAGCTCGACCTCGGCGGGCACCTCGACGAACGGGGTCGCGGTGCGGAACGCGAAGTCGGGGATGAACGGGTCCGCGCCCTCATCGACGTAGATGTCAACAACAGCCGCCGCGGGATCCGCGGCGTTGTGGATGACCTGAACCTGTGCTGTCTGTGCCACGGCCGCGCCCGTAAGCGCGACGAGGATGGCGAGCGTCCAAAGCAAACCGAACCTGCCCATCTCCTCCTCCTTGCTGATCCCCATGCTGCATGACAGGAACGCCCACACAGGGATAATGATGCACCTCAGGCAGGCCGGTTTCATCAAAGAGAAGATGGACGAACCGATGCTTCCCTGCAATCCTCTGTCAGGGAGTCAGTTAGGGCTTCAGCGCTAACACAACCCTGATAATGGCCTGACGCTCATCCTCCTGATTCATGCCCCGGACCCTCTAGAGCCACCGCCTGCGGCCAAAGAAAACCACCATCGCCAGAAGCACGAGGATCATGACGCCCCAGACGCCGGCGTAGCCCCAGCGCCAGGAGAGCTCAGGCATGTGCTCGAAGTTCATGCCGTAGATGCCGGCGATGAACGTGAGGGGTATGAAGAGGCTCCCGACGATCGTCAGGACCTTCATGATCTCGTTCATCCGGTTCGACGCGGCCGACATGTAGAGGTCGATGAGCGAACCGACCATGTCTCTCATCGTCTCGATGGTGTCGATGACCTGGATCGCGTGGTCGTGGACGTCGCGCAGATAGAGCTTCGTCCGTGCGGTGACCAGCTGCGACTCCGTCCGGGTGAACCCACTGACCATGTCGCGGAGGGGCCACACGGACTTCCGCAGCAGGATCGACTCACGTCGAAGGGTATGCACCGAGCGGAGCGTCTCGTGGGACGGGTCGGTGTGGACCTCCTCTTCGAGTTCCTCCAGACGGTCGCTCACGCGCTCGAGCAGCACGAAGTAGTGATCGACGACCGCGTCGATCAGCGCGTAGCAGAGGTAGTCGGCGCCCTCCTTCCGAATCCGGCCGGAGCCGGCTCGGAGACGCTGGCGCACGGGCTCGAACACATCTCCGGGCTGCTCCTGAAAGGACACCACACAATCCTCTGTGAGGATGAAGCTGATCTGCTCGGAGAGGATCTCGTTGGTCTCAGCGTCAATGTGGGGCATGCGGAGGACGAGGTATATGGCGTTCTCGTACTCCTCGATCTTGGCCCGCTGCGCCGTGTTGACGATGTCCTCGAGCGTCAGTGGGTGGAGGCCGAACACGTTCCCCAGGGCCTCGACGATGCCGACATCGTGAACGCCGTCGACGTTGATCCACGTGACGCTGCCGGTACCGATGTAATGCGATGCGTCGTCCACGCTATCGAGGTTGCGCTCGGCGAGGGCCGTCTCGTCGTAGTCGATCACGGTGATCGTGACGGGGCTCTCCCGGTGCGCGCCGGTGTGCACGAGCGTTCCCGGCGGATCCCCGGCTTCCTTGCCGCGGTGTCTGAAGAGCCTGGCCATACTTCACCTCCGTCAGCTTGGGCCGCACCTGACAACACCCACAATTCTCTATCGCACGGCAACCCCATGGGGCAAGCACCAAAGGAGCCGCCCCCGCGGGCGGTTTCTCCATGTCCCTTGAGGCTTCACTTCCGACCGCCGACAATGGTAGCATCGAAGGTCCTGATGTCCGGGGCGCGTCGCTGGTCGCCCCTGACCCCAACAGTCCCTCGTGACGCCTCGGGGGTGATGAACGGGAGGCAGCATGGCTTTCGCCGACAGACTTGATGAGCTTCTTGCAGGGAGGTCGGACGTCAAGAGGAACATCTCGAGGGCGGAGATGATCCGGGACGCGGTCGCGCGCCGCGAGGCCGTTCCCAGCGCGTCCGGCGCGCTGGCCACCTGGACGCCGCCCGAGTCGTCCGGCCGGAGCCCGAAGGACACCTACATCGTGCGCCGAGCGGAGAGCGAGGAGACGATCGACTGGACGAGTCCCAACAACATCCCGCTCGCCCCAGGGACGTTCGACATGCTCCTCGAGGACGCTCTTGAGACCCTCGGCGAGGTCGAGAGGCTCTACGTCACCGACAGGCTCGTCGGAGCCGACCCGGCGTACGCGCTCCCGGTCCATACGGTCACCGACTGGGCGCTCGCGGCGCTCTTCACCGACAACATGTTCAGGCCTTGGGACGAAAGCGCGGCCGAGACGAGCTGTTTCTCGGAGCGTCACTTCACGCTCGTCGCGCTGCCGTATCACAAGCTCGACGCCTCCCGGTACGAGGGGCGACTGCGGGTCGACCCGAGGCTTGGCCACACCTCGACGATGGCCGTCGCGATGGACTTCGACAGGCGGATCGGCGTGGTCTACGGCTCGGCGTACGGGGGCAGCGTCAAGAAGCTCATCTTCACCGTCATGAACTACATGCTGCCGGGGGAGGGGATCCTCCCGATCCACTGCAGCGCGAACGAGGGTGCGAACGGGGACTCCGCGCTTCTGCTCGGGCTCTCGGGCACGGGCAAGACGACCCTCTCGGCCGACGCATCGCGGGCGCTTCTCGGCGACGACGAGCACGGGTGGGGCGACGAGGGGATCGCCAACTTCGAAAACGGCTGCTACGCCAAGCTCATCGATCTCGATCCCGTGAAGGAGCCCGAGATCTACAATGCCTGCTTCCACAAGGATGATGTCGAGAACCACGGGGCCATCATCGAGAACGCCATGATGTACCCGTGGGGCGAGTTCGATCTCTATGACGACCGTCTGACGCCGAACTCCCGAGGCTCTTATCCGCTCCGCTACCTCTCGAACATCAAGGAGGACTCGCGGGCCGGTCATCCGAAGACGATCCTCTTCCTGACGGCCGACGCGAACGGCGTCATCCCGCCCGTCTCGCGGCTCAATCGCGCGCAGGCGATGTTCTGGTTCCTGATGGGATATACCAGTAAGCTGGCCGGTACGGAGACCGGCATCGTCGATCCGGTCAGCACGTTCTCGCGTTTCTTCGGCGAGCCCTTCATGCCGAGGAACCCGGACGTCTACGCGACGATGCTGGGCGAGCGGATGGAGCGGCACGGGACGTCGGTCTATCTCGTCAACACAGGGTGGAGCGGGGGACCGTACGGCGTCGGCAGCCGGATGGACCTGCCGCTGACCAGGACGATGGTGAACGCGGCGCTCGAGGGCAAGCTCGAGGGCGTCGAGTACGTGACCGACCCCGTGTTCAACGTGGCCGTCCCGACAAGCTGCCCCGGCATCGAGGACCCGTCGATCCTCATACCGAAGAACACGTGGGACGATCCGGATGCGTTCGAGGAGCGCGCGAGGAAACTGGCGGCCGACTTCCGCGAGCACTTCGAAAAGGCCTACGGCGACAAGGGGATCGCGCCGGAGGTCGCGGCGGAGTGCCCGGCCGCGGACTAGCCGCCTCCGGCCGACCCATCCGCTCGTGCATTACAGAAACGACCCCGGGCCTGGTGGCCCGGGGTCGTTCCATGTGGTGCCGGCGATGCCGCGCTATCGGTCGCCGTTCGGCCGGCTCGCGACCATCTCGATGAGTCCCCTGCCGATGTCGGTGTTGTCGACGATTCCGGAGAAGATCTCGCTTCCCGGTCCCAGACTGAGAATGGGAACCGCGGTCGCCGTGTGGTCGCCGCACGCATGATGCGCGGTGAACGTCCGTTCCTCGAGTGAGCCGTCGAGGACCGTGAGTCCTCCGCACTCGTGATCAGCCGTCACGATGACCAGCGTCCGTCCGTCGCCCTCGGCGAAGTCGACAGCGGCGCCGACGGCGGCGTCGAAGTCCATCATCTCGTCGATCATGTAGGCCGCGTCGTTCTCGTGACCGGCCCAGTCGATCTGCGATCCCTCGACCATGAGGAAGAACCCGTCGGGGTCACTCGAGAGGATCTCGAGCGCCTTCGCCGTCAGCTCGACGAGCGACGGGTCGCGCACGGACGCCACACCGGGATGAGCCCTCGCGAAGAGCCCGACAGCCGACTCGACGTCTCCAAGCGCCCGGAAGTCCTCCGCGCTCCGCACGACGGTCGTCCACCTTTCCATCTCAGCGATGAGATCGCGACCGTCTTCCCGCGCGCCGCCGGGCGTCGTGCTCGGTGTGAAGTAGGCCCAGCCGCCGCCGAAGAGGACCTCGACTCCGGCCTCGGCCATCTGAAGAGCGATCGCGTTGTCCATGCTCCGGTCGTCGACGTGCGCGGCGAAGACGGCGGGTGTGGCGTGCGTGATCGAGCAGGTCGCGACGAGCCCGGTGGCCATGCCGCGGGCCTCGGCGTGTTCGAGGACGGTCGTCACGGGGCGCCGGTCCTCGGTCACGGAAATGGCGCCGTTGTACGTCTTGTGGCCCGTCGCGATCGCCGTGCCGCTGGCCGCAGAGTCGGTCACAAGCGTGTTGGCGGCGAAGGTCCACTGCAGCCCGCCGGACGGGAGCCGCTCCATGTTGAGCTCGCCCGCATGGACCCTGGCCGCCGTGATGTGGGAGGCCGCCATGCCGTCGCCGATCATGAGGATGATGTTCTTCGGGGGCTCGACAGCCCTGACCTGCGCCACAGCGACGAGCAGGAGAACAGCTGCGAGCCATGTTGCGGCGCGGCGCTTCTTCTTCGTCTTCTCCACGTCCCTTCCCCCCGTACGTTCTGGGTGCTTCGGTTCAGGTGTTTCTCTACCACGAACCTAGACCGCCGGCGGCGCGTCGGCAACCGGCAAGATGCGAGAATCCTGTTAGATGCGGGAAGAGGAACTGAGCGGGGACGTCAGACCCGCGTCCTGGCGGAACGCAGCATCGCCCACCGGTCGTCATCCTGCGCGGACGACGACCGGCGGGCTTCCTCGAGGAGGGACATCTCTGAGTGGTGCCTCATGACCGCGCTCAAAGAGGGGGGACGAGCGCTAGACGAACACGAAATAGCCGCAGCGATGCCTGAGTGCCTGGATCCTCGTTCTGATCGTCATCTCCATCACCTCCGGTCGGGTCTCCCGGGCCTCGGACGCTCCTTCGCCTTGTCGGCCCGCACCTGGTGGTTATCCTCGGCGCTCTTCCCTCCCCGGAGGCGCCCCGGCGGCCCATGGAGCGTCGGGCCTGCCGCATTCATCGTTTATGACTCCACATCACCCCCGGGGGTTTGAGGCGATCTCGACTTTTTTCCGGCGGAGGTTCTCCAGCGCCCTCCGGAGGTCGGTCGGCAGGGTGGCCGCGACGTCGAGCGCACGGCCTGTCACAGGATGGCTGAACCTGAGGCGGGCCGCGTGGAGGGCGTGTCTCTTCAGGACGAGGTGACGGCGCACGGCGTCCGAGCCGGGCTCACGGACGAGCTCGCGCAGGAGCGCGGCCGGGAGACCGTACGTCTTGTCGCCGAGAAGTGGGTGGCCCGCGACCTCCAGGTGGACGCGGATCTGGTTCGTGCGCCCCGTCAGAGGTTCTACGTGAAGGAGAGCGGCCCCGGGCAGGCGCTCGAGCACTTCGACCGACGTGGATGCGGCGCGCCCGCGCCGGTGATCGACGACCGAGCGGGGGACGGGATGCTGCCTGCCGATCCTGCGGAGGGGGGCGTCCACCAGGAAGGAGCTTCGAGTGGGCGTGCCGCGGACGATGGCCAGATAGGTCTTCCGAACCCGGCCCTGCTCGAAAGCGGCCGACATGCCGCGCCGCGCCTCTGGCGACTTCGTCAGCACGATCAGACCGCTGGTCTCCCTGTCGAGGCGGTGGCAGAGTGTCAGGTCGTCGCCGCGCTCAGCGCGGAGGACGGCGACGAGGGTGTTGCCTATGAACTGCCCGCTCGCGTGGACCGGGATGTTGCCCGACTTGGAGACGATCAGGAGCTCGTCGTCCTCATAGACGGCGTCGTACGAGCGGTCGACCTCAGGCTCGTCGACGGTCACTGTGTACTCGACCTCGTCGTCGCGGCGGACGATCAGGCTTCCGTGGGCGACCTCACCGTTCACCCTGATCCTGCCGTTCCGGAGCCGTTCCTCCCAGAGAGCCCGCGGGAGGTACCGGAACCGCTCAGCGAGGTAGTCGATGAGCGGCCGGTCCCTGAGCGAGTGGTGGACCGTCGTTCTCAGTCGGTATGTACGCCGCCGTGTGTCCACGACCGTGTCTCCCGGTGTCCGTTCGGTTCGTCATTCTACATGGTACTGAACCCGCGGATGCCGAGACACCCTCCGCTGTGCGACCCGTAACTCAGACCATCGTGCGCGTCGCACACTGTGCCCTGAAGGGCGCGCAGCTCGTGACCCCCGGGAGCACGATCGTACGGTTCGTCGACCGTGGCCCCCAGAGAAAGACGCCCCGCCGTCCGTCGGACGGCGGGGCGCTCGAGCGCAGTGGATGCGCGGTCTAGCGGTAGATCGACTTGATCGTGCCCCACGACGTGGGCTCGACCGGCGTGTAGCCGAACTCGTAGATATTCGCGACATACTCGACGCCACAGGGGATGCCGAGCCAGCCATCAATGGAGACGAGGACCCAATAGGTCCCCGCGGTGAGGAGCTGGTCGACGCACAGCGTGAAGTTCGCAGCCGCGGCCTCGGAGACGAGGACCGTCGCGAAGTCGCAGCCCGAGTTGCCGTCCACGATCCAGACCCTCGCCGGGAAGTCGGCGCAGACGCAGACCTCGACGTGCTCGTCCTCGGTCAGCACGAGCTCGTACCAGTCCATGTCGCGGTACTCGGCAGGCCCCGTGCCGTCGTCGTACATGAAGTTGCCGCTGTTGCCGCAGATCGTCGTGTTGAGGTCGATCGACTGGAACACAGGCGGCACGACATTGCAGCCGCCGTTGTAGGTGTCGTCGTACTGGTCGAAGCAGTCGACCTCACCCTCGTCGACGCCCCAGGCCGGGCACTCGACGATGCAGGGCTGCTGCTGGGAGATATCGACGTCGAGGATGTAGTCTCCGCAGCTCGTGCCGTAGCCGTCGACGACGATGTAGTACGTGGAGCCGGCGAACACGGGCATGCCCGTGATGAGCGACTTCCAGCCGTCGTCGCCGCAGGCGTCGTCGTTGCAGGCGTACGGTGCGCCCGGCGTGTACGAGTCCTCATACACGAACACCTTCGTGTCGTAGAGCGACGCGCACAGGTCGATGTCGATGTACTCGTCGGCCGCGGGCGTGTACGCGTAGACCACGTCCGGCGCCGCGCCGCCGGAGTACGGGCAGACCTCGTCGTAGTCGTCGAGGTAGGGGCACGTGTTGCCGGTATCGCTGAAGGGGAGCGACGGGATGACGACGGCCGTGGCGATGTTCTCGCCGCCGTCGCGGCCCTCGTACGTGGGGTTCCCGGTCGAACCGGCGTTCTTTCTGGGCGGCATGTGGTCGGTCAGATTCATCGACGCCGCTGCCACCCCTGCCACCATCAGAAGAGCCATAACGAGCGCAACTGTTCTCATTGATGCATCCTCCAGGACGTGCGGGACACTGCGTAAGCTCATGACGAACGCGTTCCGCGGGGCCTCTCGTCCTCCGGCCGAGGGCCCGATCGAGACATCATGTGGCGTTGAATGCCGGGGCCGCTCCCCCCAACGAGCGGCGAGGATACTCCTTTTGTGGTCCTCAGTCAAGTTAGTTTCCCGCGTTGTCGGCGCCAAGGTGGAGCCTCCGCCGACTGAGCGTTCATCTCTCATGCATCGCAATCCCCGGCGGGCGTCACGGGGACGCCAGACGACCCATGAAGAGGATCGCCCCCGTTCCGCGGTCCCTGATGAGGAAGAGGAACGGGCGGTCGGCCCTGAAGACGGGCGGCGGCTCCGGGATGGATGTTCTTGCGATTCCGACGGCTGTGGCGGCGGCCGCCTCGGAGCCCTCCTCGTTGACGTCGACGAACGCCTTGTGGAGGACCTTGCTGATGAAGAGCTCGCGGTTCCCAGCGATCCCCGAGAAGTCAGCGGTGCCCGGCTTGAAGGCCTCGACGATGCCGAGAGCCCTGAGGTCGTCGCCCAGTTCCTCGGTGCCCCAGTGGATGGTGAAGCGGGGGAGTGAGACGTCGACCTTCCTCTCGCTGAGGCCCGCGAACCAGTCCGCGAGGAGCTCCGGTGTCAGCGATGACTCGAGTGCGGCGAGCGCCCCGTCCGATTCGTCGGTCGGGAGGATCACGGTCATGGCGAGGTCACCGCCCTGGTAGGGGAGCTCGAGGACCTGCGCCGCGTCATCCGCGAGATAGCCGTAGTCGTCCACGCGGTGCATCATGTCGACCGTCGTCGCCTCGCCCGGTGACATGAACGGCGCCTCGCGCGTCGCCTCCTCGTCGAACTTCTGCTTCCAGTCACCTTTGAAGTAGATGGCGTTGACGAGGACCAGCACCGTGGACGAGTCGAGCGCGCCGCGTGGTATCAGGTTCTCGATGCGGTCGTTCGTCTCGTCCTCGACCCAGCCGTTGATGCGTGTGCGGGCCTTCTCCGTGTCGCGCACGAAGTCGACGGTGTTGAAGCCGGCGCCGAAGTCTTCG
>WJMD01000029.1 GCA_014728125.1 Candidatus Effluviviaceae Genus V sp. | reverse complement strand
GGCACGACCGCTGTCTGGGATCTCGACGATCCGACGCTCGGCTCGGACGGCACGCAGACAGTCGTCGTCACGGCGACCGACGGGCTCGGCAACTCGAGCACGGGGAGCGACGACATCGTCGTCGACAACACCGCACCCGGCAAGATCACCGGGTTCGACGCGGCGCCGGCGCACGAGGAGGTCGCGCTCAGCTGGGACGATCCGACCGGTCTTGACACCAACTACTACGGTGTGCTGGTCCGCTACGACGCCTGGGGTAACTATCCCCAGTACGAGACGGCGGCGCCCGCCTACCCGGCCGACGAGACGGCCGGCGACGGCGAGGCGTTCTCGGGCGACGCCACGAGCGCGACGCACGGGATCGTCCCGCGCGACATCCACTACTACAGCGCGTTCGTCTACGACTGGGCCTTGAACTACGGCCCGGTGGACGCGGGCGGCCAGAACCGGGCCACGAACTACTGGCTCGGCGACGTGACCCAATCGGGCGGCGGCGGGTACGACGGCGAGGTCGACTTCTTCGACATCAGCGCCCTCTCGTCCGGTTACCGGCGGTACGACGCGAACGACCCGCCGGTCCCGCCCCACGACGAGCTCGACGTCGGACCGTCCGAGGACGGGCACCGTCTCGGCATTCCGATCCCGGACGACGAGATCGAATTTCCCGAGCTCGTGATCTTCGCGATGAACTACGGCGTGGTCAGCGCGCGCATCGTGCCGTTCCTGCCGGATACGCCTGCGGATGAGCTGATGCTGGCTCTGTCCGAGGTGCGTTCGGCGGACGGGACGATCGACGTGGCGATCCGCCTCGAGGGCAACACGGGCGAGGTGAAGGGCCTCTCGGCGGAGATCGCGTTCGATCCGACCGAGGTCGAGTTCATCTCGGCGCAGATGACCGAGGACATGGACTCGCCGATCGCTCCGGTCTTCTTCTGGCACGGCGAGAACGAGGCGTCCGTCCAGGTTGATATGGCGGTGCTCGGTACCGGCATGACGATCGGCGGGTGCGGTGACGTGGCGACGCTGACCTTCCGTCCGATCTCGAGTGACTTCACGCTCGAGTTCGCGGAAGCGACGCTCCGCGACGCGGCCAACGAGGAGCTCGCGGCTGAGCTCGGCGGCTACGACTCGAAGGGCGACGTCCCCGAGACGTTCCGCCTGGTCCAGAACACTCCGAACCCCTTCAACCCGGTGACCACGATCGGCTACCACGTGCCGAACGAGGCTCCGGTCTCCGTCCGCGTCTACGACGTCAGCGGCCGCCTCGTGCGGACCCTCGTCGACGGCGTGGTCGAGCCGGGCCGTCACCAGGCTGTCTGGGATGGTAGGAGTGACAATGGTGAGGCCGTCGGCAGCGGTGTCTACTTCTGCGTGATGGAGACACCCGACTACCGCGGCAGCGCCAAGATGACGCTTCTGAAGTAGGAGGGAACCGGCAACCGGTGGGGCCGGGTGCATGCGCCCGGCCCCCTACCCTCCTCGCAGCACAAGAGACAGCAGGGAGAGATGTGATGAGAGCGACAACGCTGGCAATGACGCTGGTCCTTGCGTTGCTGATCGCTCTCCCGGCATCGGCGAACTCGGTCGCCAGCTCGACGATCGAGTTCGAGGGCGCACTGACCGATGCGGGTGGAGGGGTCTACACGGGGACCATCGATGCCACCGTCGGCTCGTGGTACGTGCCGGGCGGCGGAGGCGAGGCGATCTCCACGAGCGGTGGGTTCGATGTCTACGCCCGTGAGGGCGGATGCGCGCTCGTGCAGAACTACTACGGTGACGGCCCCTGGAACTGCGACGGGACCGATACGTACACCATCGGATACGGCATGTACGACCTGCACGACGCGTATCCCGACAGCTTCGGCAGCGACCCTCCGTGGGGCGCCGCCTGGAACCCCGACGTCCCCGACTACGACAACTACGCACTCGTGCTGACAGAGGACAGTTGGGCACTCCAGTACAAGAACGCGGCGCAGGGCACGCCGATGTCCGGGACGATGGACTGGACGAACATGTACGCGGCCGAGACCGATGTCGGCTCGTACACCGGCACGGTGCCCGGTGATGTAGACGCCAACGACGGCGATGCCGCGGCGCACGGAGCCGGCGCGGGCTGGTGGGACATGGACTGGACGTGGGGTAGCGATGCGATTCCGCTCGAGCACCCGGGGTTCGATGTGACCATCGAGGACCTCGGCGGGGGCACCTACCATGTGACTCTCACTCCGGCGGGCCCCGATGAGGTCTGGGTGGACGACGACTACAGTGCGTCCACGCCGGGGTGGGGCGTGACCCACTTCGCCTCCATCCAGGACGGGATCGACGCGGTGCAGGGCAGCACGGTCAACGTCGCCGCAGGCACCTACGTTGAGCAGCTTCACATCACGATGGACGACCTCGACATCGTCGGTGCCGGCGTCGGGCAGACGATCATCAAGTCGCCTGCAACGCTGTCGGAGTTCTTCGTGACGAGCTCGAACAACTACCCTGTCGTCTTCGTTGACGGCTGCACCGGGGTCGACATCTCCGGCGTGACGATCGACGGCGACGGCCAGGGGAACGCGAACAGTAAGTTCAGCGGCCTCGCCTTCTGGAACGGCGGCGGCTCGCTGACCGATGCTGAGGTTCTCAACGTGATGGACACGCCGTTCAGCGGCGCGCAGCACGGCGTCGGTATCTACGCGTACAATGACACGGACGGTCCGTACATGGTCGTCCTCGCGGACGTTCACATCGAGGACTTTCAGAAGAACGCGATGGCGCTCTCGGGCGACGGTCTGACGGTCGACCTAGACGGCGTGACCTGCATCGGCGCAGGCTCGACCGACGTCACGGCGCAGAACGGTATCCAGATCGGCTTCGGCGCGGGCGGCACCGTGGACGACTGCCTGGTAACGGACGTCTACTACACGCCCGGCGACTGGGCAGCCACCGGCGTCCTTCTCCTCGAAGGCTCAGGGGTCGACGTCGCAGGCACCACATGCGAGCGCTGCGGCCCGTCGGTCTGGTTCTCCGACATGGACGGCTCGTTCGACGACGGCGAGGTCCTCGATCCGTACGGAGACGGGCTCTACGCCGATTCGACGAGCGATACGCGCTCCGAGCGACCGGCTGCGCAGCCCTTCGCCGAGGACGGCGTGAAGCGCTACGGACGGACGACGCAGACGGTCGCCATAACCGACAGCCGGTTCGTCGGGAACGGTGCCACCGACAGCTGGGGCGTGAGTTCCTGGGCCGGCGGCACGTCGACCGTGACCATGTCCGGCTGCGAGGTGACCGGCTGGGACTACGGCGTCGTGGCCTATGAGGACGGCGGGACCGTGGACTACACGGTCAACGACTGCCTCCTCTACGGCAACACGAGCTACGGCTTCTACACGAACGCGACGGCCGCGAGGGCCGTTCAGAACGCCGAGAACAACTGGTGGGGCGACCCGACGGGTCCGCAGCATCCCACCCTCAATCCCGGCGGTCTCGGCAACAACGTCTCAGACAACGTCGACTTCGACCCGTGGCTCACGGGGAACGTCGTCTGCGTGCCCGACCCCGAGTATCTGACGGAGGCCGAGCCCGTCAAGACGATCGCCGTGGACTACCTGGGCGGCGGCAGCGGGCTCCTCTACGGTTACTCGATCACGATCTCGTGGGACGGCGCGATCGTCAGCTCGGATCGTCTGAAGGTGACCGAGGGAACCCTGCTCACCGACATCGGGTCGACCTTCTTCCACGCCGCGAACAGCGGGACGGACGAGATCACTGTCGACTCGGCACTGCTCGGTGCCATCGACGGCGCCACGGGTCCTGGCACGCTCTTCACCATCGAGTTCACGGGCCTGAGCGTCGGAACCAGCGACGTCGATGTCACGATCAACAACGTGCGCGATAAGGACAACACGCCGCTGACCGGCTTCTTCGAGAACGACGGTCTCCTGATCGTCGACGTCTCGGGGCCGAGCGTCTCGGATGTCTTCATCGAGAACGTGACGCTCTCGCACACCGACGACTACATCAAGGACGGCGACGCGGCGCAGGTGACCGCGAACGTGTCGGATGACGACCCCGCCTTCGGCCTGACGGACATCGAGGCCGACCTTACGGGTCTCGGCGGCGGCGCCGACGTGAACCCGGACAACTATGCCGGTGGGGTGGCAACGTGGGACCTCGCCTCGGTGACCTGCACGCCGTCCGACGGCGTGGTCACGGTCACCGTGACGGCGACGGATGCCATCGGAAACACGGCCTCCGACTCAGATGACATCACGGCCGACAACACCCCGCCGAGCGCGGTCGCAGATTTCGACGCGGCGCCGGGGCACCAGAAGTGCGAGCTCAGCTGGGCGATGGGCACCGACAACTACGTCCTTGCGGGCGTGACGGTGCGCAGATCGGCGAACGCCGGCGAGTATCCGGTGTATCCGCTCTTCGTCGCTGGCTGGCCTGGTGGTCTCGGTGGGTACTACCCGGCTGACGAGACGACTGGGACGGAGGCCTACAACGGCTCCGGCTCGAGCGCGACCGACGCCATCGTCGACCGGAACATCTACTACTACCAGGCCTTCTGCTACGACGAGGCCCGGAACTACGGACCGACCGCGACGACGGCCCGGGACCTGGCGACCAACTACTGGCTGGGTGACGTGGCCGACGGGCTCGGCAGCTGGGGCTACGACGGTCTGGTGACGTTCCACGACATGGACAAGCTCGGCGGTACCTATCACCAGGCGCCGCCCGGTTCGCCGGAGAACGAGATGGACGTCGGCCCGACGGTGCATCCCGACTACAACCGTCTGGGGCTTCCGACGCCCGACAACTTCATCGGGTTCGAGGACCTCATGATCTTCGCGATGAACTTCGGCGTGGTGAGCGCGCGTGTCGTGCCGTTCCTGCCTGAACCCGCGGAGGGTCCGCTCGAGCTCGCGCTCGGCGGGACGCGGTCGATGGAAGGAGACGTCGAGATCGCGGTCAGACTTGAGGGCAACGCGGGAGAGGTGAAGGGACTCACGGCGTCGATCGGATACGACCCGACCGAGGTCGAGTTCGTCGGGGCACGCCTCGCGGACGACATGAGCTCGCCCATCGCTCCCGTCTTCTTCTGGAGCGAGCCCGGAGAGAATAGCGTGGCCATCGACCTGGCCGTGCTCGGAACCGGCATGACGATCGGAGGCTCGGGGGAGGTTGCGGTGCTCAACTTCCGTCCTCTCGGCGACGAGTTCGATGTGCGGTTCGACGATGCCGACCTGAGGGGCGCAGACAACAATGACCTGGAGGCTGAGCTCAAGGGCTACAGCTCCAGCGTCACTCCGAAGGCATTCCGTCTCGCGCAGAACTCGCCGAACCCGTTCAACCCGGTGACGTCGATCGCCTACGACGTCCCGGAGGAGGCGCGGGTGACCATCCGCGTCTATGACGTGACGGGACGCGTCGTGCGGACGCTCGTCGATCGGGAGTGCGATGCCGGACGGCATGTCGTCTCCTGGGACGGTGAGGACGACCGCGGCGACGCAGTCGGAAGTGGCGTCTACTTCTGCACCATGAACGCGCCCGGCTACCGCGGCGAGCGCAAGATGCTGCTTCTCAAGTAATCGTGTGATACGCGGGGGCCGCCCGCGGGCGGCCCCCGCTCGACGACCTCGGCGCACATGCCGAAGAGCGGGAGGGAGTCGTGAAACACCGTTATTGCAGGATGTTCACCAGAGGAACTCACGGACCGTTGTTCGCGGCGATCGTTGTCGCGACGGTGCTGCTTGCGGTCCTCTTCCAGCCTGCGCTCGCATCGCCGTATGTCGTCTTCGACCCTGCAGAGACGCTCGTGCTTCCTCAGGAGGAGTTCGAGCTGAGCCTTCGGGTCACTGACTGCGGGGACTCGATCGCCGGGACCGAGCTTTACCTGTCGTTCGATTCCGAGAAGCTCGAGCTCGTGGAGGCGACGGAGGGGACCCTGTACGCACAGAGCGGCGTGATGACATGGTTCGGGGCCGAGTACGACACCGCGAGCGGCTGCTGGCACTGCTACGACACGCTGATCGGCGCCGGGAGCTACATCGAGGGGCCCGGCGAGCTCATGCACTTCCGTTTCAGAGCGCTGAATGAGTGCGGAAGCACGACCGTTCACCTTCAGTCGATCGGGTTCACCGACGTTCACCGGGATCCCCTTCCCCCCGCCGGCTGGGACGACGCCGTGGTCCACGTGGCGTGCTCAGGAGCGGTCGGGGTTCCGGTGGCGCCGGTCTCGCTCGGGCCGGCCGCACCGAACCCCTTCGTCCACCATACGGAGATCCCGTTCACGGTTCCCCGCGCGGGAACGGCCGCGCGCGTGAGGATATGCGATGTGAGGGGTCGGGTCGTCCGCACGCTCACGTGCGGACGCGGTACGAGGGACGGAACGCTCCGCTGGGACGGCACCGATCACGCGGGCCGGGCCGTGTCCGCCGGCGTCTATTTCGTCGAGCTCGAAGCCGGCGGTGAGCAAGCCCGTACGAGGATCCTGAGGATCAGATGACGCACACGCGGGGTGAAGCCCCCGCCGACCGAACCATGGAGCGAACACCATGCTGCGCATGACACCGAACAAGATACCGGGCGTCATCGCTCTCACGATTCTGC
>WJMD01000028.1 GCA_014728125.1 Candidatus Effluviviaceae Genus V sp. | reverse complement strand
TCCGTCCTGAAGAGCCCACTCGACCAGTGCCGTCTCCATGTTGATCACGATGACGAGATCGAGCTCCCGCACGGTGACGAGGACGTTCCCGTCCCTGAACGCCGGGAGCCTGTCCTCGAGCCTGCCGTCGAGCACCTCGACCGTGTTGGAGTGGAGCAGGTCGCCCTTCGGCTCGGCGTCGTCCAGCACGGAGGCGAACTCAGACTCGGCGATGGCCTCGAGCACGGAGACACGTTCCAGTTCGCGGCCGTCGCTGTCGAGGACGGCGACGAAGTCCTCAAGCACCGGATCGTCGGGGTTGTACCACGGGACGATGTGTGCCTCGCGTGTGAGAACGTAGATACGCCCGTCGGGCATGACATGCAGGTCGTGATGGAAGCCGCCGAAGCTGACCCAGAGGAGGTTCGAGTACCGGTCGACCTTCATGATGGCCAGCCCGTCGAAGACGGCCAGGACATCGCCGTTCCTGAACAGGTGGGCGCGTCGCCAGAAGCCCGAGCCCTTCGGTGATGGGCGCAGCTGGGGCCGATTCGGGCTCCCGACCCACGCGTCGAGGTAGCTGTAGGCCCACTTGTGGAGAATGCGGCCCTCCATGTCCATGAGAACCGCGCCCGGCACGTCGCCCGTCGTGTAGAAGTTGAGCCCGTCGTACGTGCGGTCCCTGTTGTAGACCGTGACGCCCGACTGGAGCGGAACCGGTTCCTTGCCCGAGAGGTAGCCGATCGAGCGGAGGCGCTCGATCTCCGCCTCCTGCTCGGGCGTCAGCGACTGCTGCTCCTCGAACGACACCTCGCGCCAGTCGCCGATGTGGAACCGCCCGTGACGGCCCTTCCACTCCTCGGGGACGATGGGGGGGACCTCGGATCGCTCAACCGTCAGCTGTTCCTGCGTCACCGCCTCCGGGGCCGGCACTTCCTCCTGTCCCGCACGCTTCGTCGTGACGGACCAGAAGACGACGACGGCGATCCCCGCGCCGAGAAGCGTCGTCCATAGAACGCCCCTGCTTACGCTACCTTGTGCCATGCTCTTCACACCCATAATGCCCAATGTTAGAAACGCCGCCCGGGGAAGTCAACAGGCCCACCGGAACGGAGGCGGGGCCGTCATGTCCGGGATATGATGATCACGCCGGCGACGATGACCGCGAGTCCCACGGCGCGCATGGGGCTGATGGACTCACCGAGCAGAAGCCACGATCCGAGGAAGACGACCACGTATGCCGAGCTGACCATCGGGTAGGCCATACTGATGTCGACGCTCGAGACAACGGCGATCCACAGGATCGAACTCAGTCCGTAGAGGAGGAACCCTATGAGCACATGCGGCACACTCAGGATCTGAACAAGCTGGCCCCAGATGCTGGTCATCGTGACCTCTCCGTACATCTGCATGCCTCGCTTGAGCGTCAGCTGAGCGACGGCCCCGAGCATCACGGCCGTGAGAATGAGCGGCACTCCCTTCATCATACTCTCCTTCCGGTGAAGCGCTGTCCTGAAGCCGACCCCCCAGTCTAGCACATCCCCGTACCAGGCGACGGGTCTGCTGCCGGCGCCGCCGTTGAGAGGGGCTCGGTGCTGCCACTGTTGCTTCACCCTGAGTGCTCCCTTACAATCGGGGAGTGGCCGCTCGTGAAGCTGGCGGCCTCAAGGGCGTCCGGCGCCCCGTTCGGACAGGCTTCCTCCTCCGTCCCGACAGGAAGGGCCCGTGCGAAGGTCCCCCGATTACGACTGCATCATCGTAGGCGGCGGCTTCTTCGGGAGCTCGCTGGCGATTCACTTCAAGGAGGAGCTCGGGCTCCGACCGGTCGTCATCGAACGCGAGCCCGACCTGCTCCAGCGGGCCTCGTATGTCAACCAGGCCCGCGTCCACAACGGGTATCACTACCCGCGGAGCCTGCTGACTGCGCTCCGCTGCCGCGTGAACTTCCCGCGGTTCGTCAGGGACTATCCCGAGTGCATCGTCAGTGACTTCGAGAAGTACTACGCGATCGGAAGGGTCTTCTCGAAGGTGACCGCCGAGCAGTTTCGGCGCTTCATCTCGAGGATCGGCTCGCCGATCGAACCGGCGGAGCCTGAGATCGCGCGTCTGTTCAATCCCGATCTCGTCGAGGCCGTCTACTCCGTCAAGGAGTACGCCTTCGATCCTGTGATCCTTAAGAACATCACGCGGGAAAAACTCGACGCGGCGGGCATAGAGATCCGGTTCGAGACGGAGGCGGTTCGCGTCGAGCGCGAGGACGCTGGGACGCTCGCGGTCACGACGCGCGGCCCGGAAGGGGAGGACCGGATCACCGCGCCGTCAGTGCAGAACTGCACCTATTCGGGGCTCAACCGGCTGCTGTCGCGCTCGGGACTGCCGAACATCTATCTCAAACACGAGCTGACGGAGATGGCACTGGTCGAGATGCCCGACGAGCTTCAGGGACTGAGCGTCACGATGATGTGCGGTCCCTTCTTTTCGTTCATGCCCTTTCCTCCGCTCGGGCTCTACACCCTGTCGCACGTGCGCTACACGCCCCACTGCGAGTGGTACGACCACACGGGCGGCAAGGCCTCCGACCCGTATGCGTACTTCGATGAAGTGCCGAAGAGGTCGTTCGGCGTGCACATGATCCGCGACGCGTCCAGGTACATCCCGTCGCTGGCCGGGTGCCGACAGGTCGACTCGCTGTGGGAGGTCAAGACCGTCCTCCCGCGCAGCGAGGTCGACGACAGTCGTCCGGTCCTCTATGTGACCGACTGGGGGCTGCAGAACCTGACGTGTCTGATGGGGGGGAAGATAGACAACATCTACGACATCATCGGATTCGAGACGGAGCGTTTCAAGAGAACGGGAGTGGTCTAGTGGCACGTGCAGACGTCTTCGTGTCGGTGGTCGCGGCGCTTCACAATGACGAGGACATCGTCATCGACTTCATCAACGATGCCCTCGGGGTTCTGAAGCGGGAGTACGAGAACTACGAGCTGGTTCTCGTGGACGACGGTTCGACGGACGGGACGGTCGAGAAGGTCTCGGATGCTCTCAAGAGGCACGAGTGCATCCGGCTCATTCTCCTCTCTCGGCGCTTCGGGCGTGAGTCCGCGCTCTCGGCCGGGCTCGACTCCGTGATCGGTGACTACATCGTCGTCATCGAGCCTGACCGTGACCCCGTGGAGCTGATACCGGAGATCGTCGAGCAGGCCAGGGAGGGCGTCGGCGTCGTCTTCGGCGTGAGAAGGGACCGAAGCGGGGACTCCCTCCTCAAGCGGCTGGCCGCAAAGGTCTTCTACTGGTACTTCACGCGCGTGCTCAACATCGGTCTGACACCGAACTCCACGGACTACCGTGTGTTCAGCCGGCAGGCCCTGAACGCCTTGATCCGTATGAAGGACAGCCTCAGATATCTGAGGACGTTCAGCCTGTACGTGGGGTACGGGAGCAGGAGTTTCACCTACTCGTTCAAGCACCGGAGGAGGCACCCGCGCACCAAGAGTCTGTCGGAGGCCGTGAGAACGGGCATCAGTATGATCGTGGCCAGCTCGACTCACCCGCTTCGGTCGGTGAGCCTGCTGGCGCTACTGCTCAGCCTTCTGAGCGTAGCGGTCGCGGCCTACGTTCTCATCGTCCGACTCGTTATCGAGAACGTGACGCCGGGCTGGGCCACGCAGTCCCTGCACCGGTCCGTCATGTTCTTCTTCCTCTTCCTGATACTATCCGTGCTCTGCGAGTACGTCGGGCGCCTGCTGGCCGAGGTCAGGGACCGCCCTCTGTACCATGTCATCGAGGAGCGAAACAGCTCGGTCATGCTCGCCGATGAGGACCGGAAGAACGTCGTGACCGATTCGCAGGAGCGACCCGGTTCGTAGTAGGGACGAGACGCTGAACGTGACGACAGCCGCGGTTTGACCGGCGGTTGACGGAGAAGGGTGGCGCGGATGCCCGGCATGAGGGAGTTCTGTAGAATCAGCGACGACGTCGAACTCGGCGAGGGTGTCGAGATCTACGGCTTCGTCAACCTCTACGGCTGCACGATCGGCGACGGCACGCGCCTCGGCGCCTTCGTCGAGGTTCAGAAGAACGCGACGATCGGACCCCGGTGCAAGATATCGAGTCACTCGTTCGTCTGTGAGGGCGTGCAGATAGGCGCCGGCGTCTTCGTCGGGCATGGGGTCATGTTCACGAACACGCTGCTGCCGAGGGCCACGAACGAGGACGGTCTGCTTCAGACGGAGGATGACTGGGAGGTCCTTCCGACCTTCGTCGAGGACGGGGCCTTCATCGGGTCGGGTGCGGTCATTTTGTGCGGCATCACCATCGGCAGAAACGCGGGCATCGGCGCGGGCGCTGTCGTCACGAGGGACGTGCCGCCCGGCGAGCTCTGGGTCGGCAACCCCGCCCGCTTTCTCAAGAAGATCACGGAGTAGCGTGAGGCAGGAAGACGACATCCGCGAGCGGCGCCCCGCTACCGAGGGCGTGTATGAGAACGCTCGTGTGCTGCTGATGTTCCCGTTTCACAACGAGGGACCGAAGCTCAGACTGTGGGCGGACAGACTTCTTCTGCCCGTCGCCGACCACGTGATCGGCGTCAACGACGGTTCCACGGACGACGGCCCGGAGTATCTCCGGGAACTCGGTATCCATGTGCTCGATCAGCCGCAGAGCGGCATCGGCGCCTCAATCAAGCGATGCGTAGCGTACGCGCGCGAGAACGACTTCGATGTCCTCGTCGTCATGGCCGGAAATGGGAAGGACGATCCGGCCGAGGTGCCCCGTCTCGTCGAGGCGCTTCTGGCGGGTGCCGACTACGTACAGGGAAGCCGCTTCCTTCCCGGTGGGTCCAGTCCGAACCTCCCGCTCTTCCGGCTCGTCGCGATCAAGGTTCTCAGCTTCCTCTTCACGCTGTGGATGCGGAGACGGTGTACCGATCTGACGAACGGCTTCCGCGCGTACCGCCTCGCGATGCTCGACGACCCACGCATCGACATAGGGCAGGACTGGCTGGACGGCTACGAGTACGAGTACTACGTTCACTGGAAGGCCTACGAGCTGAGGTACACTGTCGCCGAGGTGCCGGTCACCAAGCGCTATCCGGACGAGAGGAAGGTCGAGTACACGAAGATCCGTCTCGTTCGGGACTGGTGGCAGCTCCTTCGCCCCTTCGTGCTGCTTGGACTTCGGATCCGCAAGTAGAAAGGTGCTGTTCTTGTGAGCTACGAATCAGACGCCGCGCGCGTTCCCATCATCGACCTGAGGGCGCAGACGACATCGATGGAGGACGAGATCCGCGCCGCCATCGACTCCGTCCTCGAGGACTCGGGCTTCTCGAACGGTCCGGCCGTCCGCCGGTTCGAGGAGGAGTTCGCCGAGTACTGCGGGGTCGGCGAGTGTGCGGGAACGAGCAGTGGGACGAGCGCGCTTCATCTGGCGATGCTCGGTGTCGGCGTCGAGCCGGGGGACGAGGTCGTCTGCGTTTCGATGAGCTTCGTGGCGACCGCCTGGCCGGTGCTCTACATCGGGGCGAGGGCCGTCTTCGTCGACATAGACCCTGAGAGCTACACCGTCGATCCCGACGCGCTCGAGCGCGCGGTGACCGACAGAACGAAGGCGATCGTCCTGGTGCACCTCTACGGTCAGTGCGCCGACATGGACCGTGTGCTCGAGATCGCCGGAAGACGCGGCATACCGGTCATCGAGGACTGCGCGCACACGCCGGGCGCCGACTACAAGGGACGGAGGGCCGGCTCGATGGGGACCGTCGGGTGCTTCAGCTTCTACCCGACCAAGAACCTCGCTGCGCTCGGGGAGGCCGGAGCCGTGACCACGGACGACCCCGAGGTCGCCGAACGCATGAGAACCATACGCGACCATGGACAGACGACGCGCTACCTCCACGAACTTGTCGGATACAACTACCGCATGGACGGGCTCCAGGGCGCGGTCCTGTCGGCCAAGCTCAGGCATCTCGACAGATGGAACGATGCCCGGCGCGCCGTCGCGGCCCGGTACACGGAGCGACTCAAGGACACGAGCCTTGCGCTTCCGCGCGAGGTGACCGAAGGAAAGCACGTCTACCACCTCTACGTCGTCCGCGATGACCGGCGTGACGAGCTGGCACAGAGCCTCGACGCGCGCGGCGTCGCGACGTCGTTCCACTACCCGATCCCGATCCATCTTCAGCCGACCTTCAAGGACATGGGATACACGGAAGGAGATCTCCCGGTCACCGAGGAGCTGGCTCGCACCTGTCTGAGCCTGCCGCTCTACCCGGAGTTGACCTCCGAGCAGGTCGACCATGTCGTCAAGGCCGTTCTGGCCGAGAGGGGCTAGCCGAGAGCCTGCTCCAGGAGGCCGCACGGGCCAGCACTTGGACGAAAGGAGGCCCGTCATGCGGTTGAACCGTTCTGCTCTTGCTCTGGCCGCGCTTGCCGCGGTTGCCGCGCCTTCCCGATCCGTGACCATCAGAGTCCCACAGGATCAGCCGACCATTCAGACCGCCATCGCGGCAGCGGACTCTGGCGACACCGTTCTCATCTCCGACGGCACATACTACGAACACGACATCCTGATGGCCTCCGGCGTCACTGTCGAGAGTGCGTCGGGAGACCCGCAGTACGTCGTCGTCGACGCGGGTGACCTCGGCCGGTGCTTCATCCTGGACGGCGTCGAGGGCGGCGAGATCGACGCTCTGACGTTGACGGGCGGTGCCGCGGTCGGCGGCGGGATGGACGGCAAAGGCGGCGCGATGCTGTGTGTGAGCTCGTCGACCAGGCTCGAGGACATCACGTTCGCGGGCAACTCCGCCGCCGTGGAGGGCGGCGGGCTCTACTGCGAGGGCGGGACGCCGTACGTCGTCAGCTGTCACTTCGACGGAAACACGTGCGAGGGTGCCGGTGGCGGCGCCGTCATCCGCGGTACGAGCGGCCCGATGGACGCGTTCGGGAGCAACATCTTCCGCTACAACGAAGCGGAGAGGGGAGGAGGCCTCGCGATCTTCGGGGCCGCCACGACGAATCTCATCAACGTCTGCACGTTCGAGGGGAACGAAGCGGTCATGAGCGGCAGGCCGTTCGGGCCCGCGCGATCATCGGGCCTGGGAGGCGGCGTCTACGTGGACTCGCTCGCGTCGCTCGAGATCAGAAGCGCTGTCTTCACTGACAACTACGCTCATCACGCGGGGGGCGGCATCTACATCACGGGGGGCGGCTCTCCCGAGGTGAACTTCGGACGCTTCACGCTCAACCAGGCTGTCACCTACGGCGGCGGCTTGTGCGCTGAGCACGCCGGGGCCTTCTCTATGGCGGGCTGGGGCGTGACCAACGACTACTTCGAGGACAACACGGCCTGGCACGGCGGGGCCGTGTACATATACGACGCCGACGGGGTGACCATCGAGGAGCACACGTTCAGGGACAACGTGGCGTCGGAACGCGGTGGCGCCGTCGCGCTCGAGGATGTGTCCAACTGCTCTTTCAGCTCCTGTCAGTTCAACGGGAACCGGGCTCAGCGGGGATTCGCGCTCGACGTCCTGGGATGCAGCTTCCTGTCGCTGACCGGCTGCACCATTGCCGACAACCACCCGTGGAGCGGCTCTGTCTCAGGCGCCGTCTACTTCGGCGAGTCTCTCTCGTGGAGCGACATCACGGAGAGCATCATCGCCTTCAACGGAGGCGAGGCGATCGCGTGCGGCGCCTCGGTCGTACCCGACCCGAACTGGAACGACCCGCTCGACCTTCACTGGATGGACGTCTACGGCAACACCGGGGGAGACTGGTCCGGGAGTATCGAGGGGTTCGGCGATTTCCTGAGCAACATCAGTCTCGACCCGCGCTTCTGCGACATGAGCGGGTCGGAGAACGACGACCACGACGATTTCACGCTGTGCTCAAACTCGCCCTGTCTCGCCGACGATCCGGAGAACCCGACGGACACGCTGATGGGCGCGCACGACGAAGGTCCCTGCGGGGAATGCACCTCGCTCGTCGAGGCGATGAGTTGGGGGAGCATCAAGTCGCTCTTCAGATGCGACTAGCGTTCCGCAGGACGGATGCGGCGCGGCAACGTGGCTGAGACCGCATGCCCGTTCAATGCCGACTGTAGCGTGAGTGCCTCCCGGCGCTAAGCCAGCGCGCTCTCCACACCCGAGTCCCTGGCGAAGATGCACGATGAGCCGGCGATCTCGACGAGCTTCGCAAGCTCGTCGTAGTCGGGCTCGTCGGTCAGCGGGAAGATGTTCAGGTCCGAGGACGGGGCGGCCTCGACCGCCTTCCTCCGCGTCCCCGCACCCACGAAGATGTCGGCTCCGGGCATGCGGGCGGCCGAACGGAGGTCTTCGAGATAGCGCTCGGCCTTTCCTTCCTCCTCACGCGCGTTCACGCAGATCGTCAGCCGGCCGTCCCAGTTCGTCGCGAGCTTGTAGGCGATGAGCAGGGCGAGGTCGGCGCCGTGCAGCTCCATCTTGAGCTCCCAGTCGGGGCTTGCCTCGTTCACCCAGACGTTGACCGAACCCTCGAGGCCGAGGCCGGCGCGCGCGTGCTCCGACAGGAGCAGCACGCCGACCCGCTTCTCGCGTGCTCTCTCGATGACGACCGAGAGCTCCTCTCTGCGCTCATCGGAGTCCGGCGTTCTCACGAGCAGGACGTTCGGTCTGAAGATC
>WJMD01000027.1 GCA_014728125.1 Candidatus Effluviviaceae Genus V sp. | reverse complement strand
GTCTGGCCGGGTCAGGGCGGGTATCTCTACTGCTGCGAGGGGAACGGCACCGGGACATTCGAGCGGTACGACATCGCCTCCGACGTCTGGCAGTCGCTGGCCGACATCCCGACGAGGATGTGGCACGGCTCTTCGATCGCGTGGGGAGGCGGGTCGACCATCTACGCGGCAGCCGACAGCCTGGACTTCTATGCGTACGACACCGGTGCGGACCAATGGACGCAGAGGGCGGACTATCCCGAGGAGCTCTACCTCGGTGCATGGATGACGTACGACGGCGACCAGTCGCTCTTCCTCTGCCGCGGCGACACGACGGCGACGGTATGGCGGTACAACATCCCCGATGACAGCTGGGAGTCCATCGAGGACGCCCCCGCGGAGATCGGCTGGGGCGGGACGATGGCCTGCGGCGACGAGGCCCTTTACCTGCTGCCCGCCGGGACGTCCACGGAGTTCTGGGTGCTGAAAGAGTAGATGGAGAGGAGGAAACCAGTGCGTGCTTCCTGCGCTGCTCCGCGGTATCGACGGGTCGCCCGCTGTGTTCTCGCCGTTGTCATCGCCCTGTCCCTGTCTGCCGGTGCCAGCTTCGCCGACGAGACTCCAAGGGTCCCCGCGGCCGAGGCCGGGGCCTACGTGGGCCGCACGGCAACCGTGTGCGGCCGCGTCATGAGCGCGTCCCATATCGGCTCGGTGCGAGGCGGCCCCACGTTCCTGAACTTGGGGAAGGCCTATCCGGATCAGGTCTTCACGGTCGTCATATGGAACCAGAACCGCGGGAAGTTCGAGCGACCGCCCGAGAGGATGTTCGACGGCCGCGAGATCTGTGTGACCGGTAAGATACAAACATACAAAGGTACGCCGCAGATCGAGGTGACCGAACCGGCGCAGATCAGCCTGGTCGAGCCGGCGCTCGGGAAGGGGAAACTGACCGACCCCGAGGGGCTGCTCGTCAAGGCGCTGCTTGCCTCTCTGGGATATGACCTGGACTACGGGACGGCGGCGTGGGACCAGGAGACGGTCGCGGCGGTCGTGGCGTTCCAGGAGGACAGCGGCCTCGAGCCGACCGGGAACATGGACTCACCGACGATGCGCGCACTGGCGAACGCCGTCCCCGACATCTCGGAGGACGACAAGGAGCTTGTCATTCGCCTGGTGCTCTTCGAGGCCGTTCGCCGGTGGGAGTGAGGTCGGCGACGACCGGAAGGTGGTCGGAGGCCTCGACCGTATCATCGGCCAGCAGCCCGTAGCGGTCGAGGTCTTCGGGTCTCATGTGCTCCGTCGCCAGGACGAACGCGTTCCCCATCTCGAGGACGCTGTCCGTGAACACGATGTAGTCGAGCTTGCCCGGCGCGAAAGCGGTCTCGCGATCGCGCCAGGTGTAGTTCTCACGCCGCCCCGTGATTCGCGGGTCCGCGTCGCGAAGCGCGGTTCCGTCCCAGTCGGGGTCGTGCGACGGGCCGTGCCTCTCCTCGCCGACGATCCTGCCGGCGAGAAGCGTCTCCAGTTGAATCGAACCTCCGACCAGGTTCATGTCCCCGGCCACGACCGTCGGGGTTCCCCACGGCACACTGACGCCGTCCGGTTCCTTGAGCATGCGCAGCCACGCTGCCATGCCGTCGAGCTGTTCCTGACGACGTTTCTCCTGATCACAGCACGGCGGGTGCGCGCTGACGACCGACAGGTCGACGTCGTAGTGCCCGTCCGGCAGGTCGATGAGGGCCCAGTAGTTGCCGGCCTCGTCGATGGCCGCCGCCTCAAGGAAGGGATACCTGCTGACGATGAGCCCGTCCGTCGTGTGTGCGCCGTGCCATTGCGTTCCGGGCAGCGCAAGCGACACCTGGTCGGCCGCCTGGCGCGCCGTGTGGCTCCAGACCTCCTGGAAACAGATCACGTCGGGCTCGATGGCCCGCAGCACGCGCAGAAACGGAGCCGGTCGCTTGAAGAGCCCTTCGAAGAGCACGTTCCACGTCAGCACCCTGACGTGCCTCGGGTCGTCCCGTTCGAGCCTGACAGGCGGCGGGTCGGGAAGACGGCTCGCTGGGAGCTCGACGTGGAGCCTGCCCGTGTCCGGCAGCCGGTCGCCCCCGGCCGCATCCACGAGGGTCACGGCAGCCGACTCGCCCTCCACGATCATTGTGCCGTCGCGCGTGCATCGCAGGAAGGAGAACTCGAAGCGCCGTGACGAGACGGTGGGGGCCTTGAGCATCCCCAGGTCCCACTGTCCGACCTCGATGCTCCTCCCGCCGGTCTGAATGCGGCCCCTCTTCGCTCCGAAATCCCAGACGAGACGCGGCTCCTCCGAACCGACCGCCGTCGTGACCTCAAGCCTCAGACCGGCCGTGCTCTGCAGGTTGATCTCGTCGGCAAGCTCGAAGAGGAAGCTCACTCTTTCGGCGTTGGACGCCACCGCAATCGTCAGGAGGTCCATCCGCCCTCCGTCGCCGGCGGGATCCGACGCGACGGGTGCGTCGTCCCAGTCGTCGAACGCACCGTCGATCACGGTCGGTGTCCGGGCACTGCAGGCGCCTCCCAGAACGAGCAGCAGAGCGGTCAGCATCACGGTGGGTCG
>WJMD01000026.1 GCA_014728125.1 Candidatus Effluviviaceae Genus V sp. | reverse complement strand
GTGCTTCGAGCAAGACCGCCGGCGACGCCGCCTCCGGACACGCCGCGTCCCATCCCGGCCGTCACTCGCCTGAGGCCCTGAAGGCCCACTCACGCGGCAAACTCTCGCTCTTCCTCCGCGCGGCGGGACTCCCGTTCTGGCCCGCGTCCATCCTTCCTGTGCTCATCGGTTCCACGTTGCCGTTCTGGCTCCGGCCCGAGGGCTTCGCGTTCAGCTGGGTGCGCATGGTCGAGGCGCTCGTCGGCGTGCTCCTCCTGCACGCGGGCGCCGACCTCACGAACGAGTACTTCGACTATCTCGCGGACTCGAAGAACCCGAACCGCGGCGGGCTGGCCGGCGGCTCGGGCGCGCTGCCCGACGGGCTCCTGAAGCCCGGCACCGTGCTCCGCGCGCTCGTCCTCTGCTACGTCGGCGCGACCGCCATCGGCATCCATCTGAACATGGTGCTTCCGGGGAACTTCGTGCTCCTCGTCGGCGCACTCGGCGCGCTCGGCGGGTTCTTCTACACCGCGCCGCCGCTTCGCCTCTCGTATCGCGGACTGGGCGAGGTCGTCCTGGGGCCCTGCTTCGGCCTCCTGCCGGTGCTCGGAGCCTACTATGCGCAGGCCGGCCAGGTCGGCTGGCGCGTCGTCATGGCGGGACTTCCCAGCACGTTCGCCGTGGCGCTTATCCTCTGGGTGAACGAGATCGTGGACTACGAGCCGGACAAGGAGGCGGGGAAGAGGAATCTCGTCGTCCGCATGGGCACCAGGGCCGCCGGGCGAGGCGGCGTCATCGTTCTGACGCTTCTGGTCTTCGCATCGCTCTTCGCGGCGGTCTTCACAGCGTCGCTCATCCCGCTCTCGCTCGTCGCGATCCTGGCGTTCGGGCTGGCCCGGACCATCGTGGTCGATATGTGGCAGCACCACGACGACCCCGAGAAGCTCGGGGAGGCCCAGATATCGGCCCTCAAGCTGAACCTCGCGTTCGGCATCATCATCGCGGGCTCTGCGCTGGCGGCGCTGGGGGCATGAGCGCGCAGACCGACAGACCCGTCGCACCGCCGGCAGCCGCCCTCGGGGCGGCGTCTTTGTTTCTGACCTCGCCTCATCGGGCCTGTTTGACTCGCCTAACGGTCCGTGATACCGTCACACATCCTGAGTGCGTGCGCAGTCGAAGAGCTCATGTCATTCAGATGAAGTTCACCCTGTTTCGGCCCCGAAGCCCCTGCGTTCGGGAGTGGTCGCAATCTGCGACCACCTCGATGAGCGCCTCACACGAAGTTCCTGAGCCGAGACGACGATCGTCAAGGAGTGCACGTGACGCTGAACCGACGGCTCATCCTCGAGATCCTGGCGTTCGTCGTCGTCGTGCTCCTCATCGTCGTCTTCATGGCCCGGCGCGCCGGCGGACCGGGGCGCTACGACGACCACCGTCTCATGATGGGGACCGTCGTCGGCGTCACGGTGTTCGCGCCCGGCGAGGACGAGGCGAACGAGGCGATGCAGGCGGCGTTCGACGAGGTCCGCCGCGTCGAGGAGCTGGCGAGCCGCTACATCGAGACGAGTCAGGTTGCGCGCTGGAATGCGCGTTCCGAAGAGATCGGCGAGATCGACCCGGAGATCGCCGCCGTCGTCGCCCGCGCCCTCGTCGTCGCGGAGCTGTCGGGCGGTGCGTTCGACCCGACCATCGCGCCGGTCGTCGACCTCTGGGACTTCGAGGCCGGCTCCCGTGTCCCTGACGAAGACGAGGTCCGGGCGGCGCTGGCCGACGTCGACTACGCGTTCGTCGACGTGCGCGCGAACGAAGGAGTGGTGGCGGCGCCCATCGATACCGACCTCGACCTCGACGGCATCATCAAGGGGTACGCGGTCGACCGGGCCGTCGAGGTCCTCAGGGAAGCCGGCATCGAGGCCGCGATCGTGGACGCCGGCGGCGACGTCGGCTTCCTCGGACGCTCTCCGAACGGTCCGGCGTGGCGGGTCGGCGTCAAGCACCCGCGGCGCGACGGTCTCATCGGCGTGCTGGCCGTCGACGGCGGGAGCGTGGCGACATCCGGCGACTACCAGCGCTACGTCGACGTGGACGGCGTCCGGTACCACCATCTCATCGACCCGGCCACCGGCTATCCGGCCCGGGACCTTGCGAGCGTGACCGTCTGGGCCAGAAGCGCCCTCGACGCCGATGCGCTCGCGACGGCCGTCTTCGTCATGGGGCCCGACGACGGCCTGGCGCTGGCGGAGCGGCTCGAACACGTCGAGGCCCTCATCGTGACGCCGGACGGAGAGATCGACGGAACGCCGCGCGCGATGGAGCTCTTCACGCGGGCGGAGGAAGGCAACGGAGAATGAACAGCGAGCTCATCGAGGCGCGGCACTGGACGCCCGGCGAGGGTGACCGGGTGAACTGCCGCCTGTGCCCTCAGCTCTGCGAGATCGCCGACGGCGGCCACGGACTCTGTCTCGGCCGCGTGAACAAGGGCGGCACGCTCTACGCCGAGAACTACGGCGAGTGCGTGTCGGCCTCGATGGACCCCATTGAGAAGAAGCCGCTCTACCACGTGTGCCCGGGGAAGAACATCCTCTCCATCGCGACCTACGGCTGCAACCTCCGGTGCATCTTCTGTCAGAACTGGACCATCTCGCAGACGAAGGCGCCCTCGGAGCATCTCTCGCCGGAGCGCGTGGTGGCGCTCGCGAAGAAGAACGGGTCGTTCGGCATCGCCTACACTTATACGGAGCCGGTCATCTGGTACGAGTACCTGATGGCGACCGGTGAGGCGGCCCACGCCGAGGGCCTGAAGAACGTTCTGGTGACGAACGGCGTCATCAACGAGGAGCCGCTCCGCGAGCTTCTTCCGTTCGTGGACGCGATGAACGTCGATCTCAAGTCGATGAACCCGGACTTCTACAAGGACCTCTGCCACGTCGACGGGCTCGAGGCGGTCAAGCGGACGATCGAGCTCGCGCACGAGATGAGCTTCGTCGAGGTGACGAACCTGCTTATCTCGGGGAAGAACGACTCCGAGGAGGAGCTCCGCGAGCTCGTGGACTTCATCTCCGGCATCAGCCCGAACATCCCGGTGCACTTCTCGCGCTACTTCCCGAACTACAAGATGGACGTGCCGCCGACGTCGATGGAGACGCTCAAGCTCGCCGACTCCATCGCCCGGGAGAAGCTGAACTACGTCTATCTGGGGAACGTCGGGCTCGAATCCGACTCGAACACGTACTGCCCCGACGACGGACATCTGCTGATACGCCGGACGGGGTACTCGACCGAGATCGCCGGCATCAAGGACGGCCGCTGCGAGAAGTGCGGCAGGGAGGCGGACTTCGTGTGGTGCGACTGAACGGGATGCCGGCGGCCGTCGATGAGACAGAACGGCGGGCCGGGAGCTGTCACCCCGATGTGCGAGGGCCGATGATCACCTGGGCCGACAGACTCGTGCTCTACGCGCTCGTCGGACTCGCGGTCGTGCTCTTCTCGGCGACCGGGGCCGGTGGCGAGGGCTCTCTCGTGCGCGTCGAGGGCGACGCGGGAAGCAGGGTTGCGCCGCTCGACCAGAACGCTACCTTCATCCTGAAGGGGCCGCTGGGTGAGACCGTCGTACTGGTTCAGGACGGTGCCGCGCGCATCGTTCTGTCGCCCTGCCCGCACAAGGTGTGCGTCGGCATGGGCGCCGTCAGCGGGGCCGGCCAGGCAGTGGTCTGCGTGCCGAACCGCGTCGTCGTGACGATCGAGGGCTCGACCCCTGCGTCGACCGACGCGGTGACGAGATAGCCGTGGCGGCTCGAGGCATCGCGCCACGGCGCGTCGCGCTCCTCGGCATGCTGGTGGGCGCCGGCCTTGTGCTCCACGCGGTCGACCGGCTGATACCGTCGCCCGTGCCGTTCGCCAGGCTCGGGCTTGCGAACGTCGTCACGCTGGTGGCGCTCATAGCCCTGGGGCTTCCCGAGGCGCTCGTCGTCACGGGGCTCAGGGTGGTCGTCGCGGCGCTCATCCTGGGGACGTTCGGAGGCCCGGCCTTCCTCCTGGCGCTGGCCGGAGGACTGGCCTCGGCGCTCGTGATGGGCGCGCTCGTGAGATGGACGATGCCGCCGCTGGGCGTGGTCGGCGCGAGTCTCGTCGGCGCGGCGGTCCACAATGTGACACAGCTCGCCGTGGTCGGGGCGCTCTTCACAGGGCTCGCCGCCGCGGCGCGGCTCACACCCGCGGCGCTTCTGGTCTCGGCGGCCGCGGGACTCGCGACGGGGATCGTCGCGTGGCTCGTCTTGAACAGGCTCCCGCTGGCCGGCGAGGCGGCCGCCAGGCGGGACAGCAAGCTTCGGAGGGAGAGAGCGTGAAGGAGATCGGGTGTGTTGTGTCCGTCAAGGACGACGCGGCCGTCGTGGCGATGCCGATGTCCGGCGCCTGCGAGAAGTGCGGCATGTGCATGATGTCGGGCGACGGGCGCGAGGTGATGGTGCTCGCCAAGAACGATGCGGGGGCCGGAGACGGCGACACGGTCGAGATCGAGATCACGGCGGGCAGGGTCGTGGCGTCGGCCTTCCTCATCTACATGGTCCCGGTCGTGATGACGATCATCGGGTTCCTCGTCGGGAACGCCATCACGGGCGGCGCGGAGGACTCCGTGCTGCCGATCGTCATGGCCATCGTCTTCCTCGTCGTGGCGTTCGTCGCCGTCGGTCTCTACGACATGCGGCTCAGGAAGGCGGAGCGGCGCGAGGCGAGCGTGCTCCGCATCCTCTCCGAGGAGGAGGCGGCCGAGTACAAACGACAGGTGAAGCCGGTCAACTACGAGGGCTAGGAAGCGGCAACGACGGAGGGCAGCGATTGGCGAGAAGCGGGGAGCGGCTCGTCCGAGAGGTGGTCGAGTTCGCACACAGCAAGAAGGCCGAGAACGTCGTCTCGATGGACTTGAGGGGCCTCACCTCGGCGTGTGATTTCTTCGTGATATGCGAGGGCGGAAGCGATGTGCACGTGAAGGCGATCGCCGACGCGGTCATTGACGGAACGAAGAAGGCCGACGACCGGCCGTGGCACGTCGAGGGCTACGACGGCAGGCGCTGGATCCTCATCGACTACGTGGACGTCGTGGTCCACATCTTCACCCACGACGCCCGCGACTTCTATCAGCTCGAGCGCCTCTGGGGCGATGCCGGGATCACGGAGTACGAGGACGAAGGCGTCACGCAACCGACAGGGGGAGACGCATGATCGATCCGATCCTCAAGAGACGGAGCATAAGGAAATACACCGACGAGCCGGTCACCGAGGAGGAGGTCACGAAGCTCCTCGAGGCGGCCATGGCGGCGCCGTCGGCCAGCAACAAGAAGCCGTGGCACTTCATCGTCGTCACGGATGAGGACACGAAGGCGAAGCTCTCGGAGTACGGGAGCCACTGGCAGATGCTCGCCGACGCGCCCGTCGGGTTCGTCGTCTGCGGGGACGCAGGCATCTCCGACCGCTACTGGGTGCAGGACGGCTCGGCGGCGACGGAGAACCTGCTCCTCGCCGCGAGCATGATGGGTCTGGGCGCGGTCTGGCTCGGCTGCTGGCCGAACCCTGACCGGGTCGAGCCCGTGAAGAAGCTCCTCGGCATTCCGGAGGGCGTGGAGCCGCTGGCGGTCATCGCGGTCGGCAGGCCCGGCGAGGTCAAGGAGCCAAGGACGCAGTACGACGCTGAGCGCGTTCACACGAACGGATGGTAGACGCCCGCCGACCGCGTCGTCGCCGACACGGGGCGCGGATGAGGCGGACAACCGGTCTCCATTGAGGCCGACAGGAGATGACGACCATGAGAGGAACCACCCTGTTCGCGCTGCTTACGGCAGCGGCGCTTCTCGTGTGCCCGTCGGCGGGGTATGCCGGGGACGAGGTCGGGACGGTCGACCTCGAGACGATGGACGCGATGGTCAGCTACCTCATGGGCTTTCAGATGGGGGAGACCATCCACTGGATGAAGGACGGCGAGATCGACGTCGACCTCATCATCGCAGGCATCAGGGACGGCATGGCCGGACGCGTGTCGCAGCTTCCCGAGTACGAGCACCAGTCCGTCATGACCGAGATCCACGAGCGCTCGGCGGCGGCGGGCGTCGCGCAGCACGAGGCACAGGCGGCGAGGAACCTCGAGGAGACCGAGGCGTTCCTCGCGGACAACGCGATGCGCGAGGGCGTCCACGTGACCGACAGCGGGCTCCAGTACGAGGTCATCGAGGACTACGAGGGCCCGTCGCCCCATCTGGGCTCGAGGGTGCTCGTGCACTTCACTATTGAGGATCTGTCCGGCAGGGTCTACAAGGACACATACGCGGTCGACACGCCCGCCGAGACCATCCTGACCAACCTCATCGAGGGATGGCAGGAGGGGCTCCAGCTCATGAGCGTGGGGGACAGGTACAGGTTCTTCATCCCGCCGCACCTGTCCTACGGTGAGGACGGCGGCCCGCACGTGGAACCGAACGGCGTGATGGTCTCGACCATCGAGCTGCTGTCGGTCTACGACAGGAAGACGAGTCAGGAAGACCACACGAAGGGTCTCCCGGAACTGTCCGGCGAGTGAGCCGGGCCGCCGGGCCGCCAGGCGGGGTCCGGTTTTCCCCAGAGAGAAGGGACGGAGCATGAAGCGGTTTGTGACGCTCGTCGCAGTACTCGCCCTCGCGTTCGTCGTCGCATCGTGCGGCGGAGAGCCGCAGCGCGTGACCGAGCTCGAGACGCTCGAGCAGAAGGCGAGCTACGCGATGGGCCAGGACATCGGTAACACGATCAAGGGTATGCCCGAGGGGTCGCTGGAGATCGACATCGTGATCCAGGGCATCCGCGACGCGCTGGCCGACGAGGAGCCGCTCCTCGATCCGCAGGAAACGATGCAGGTCATGCAGGAGTTCGGCGCTCAGATGCAGCAGGCGGCCGAGGAGGAGCGCGCGGCCGCGGCCGAGTCGAACCTCTCCGCGGGCCAGACGTATCTCGACGAGAACAAGACCAAGGAGGGCGTCATCGTCACTGAGAGCGGCCTGCAGTACGAGGTCCTCAGAAAGGGCGACGGCCCGAAGCCCGGCGCGGACGACAACGTCACGGTCCACTACAAGGGCATGCTGACCGACGGCACGGTGTTCAACAGCTCGTACGACATGGGCGAGCCGGCCAGCTTCCCGCTGAACGGCGTCATCCCGGGCTGGAAGGAAGGCATCCAGCTGATGAACGTCGGCAGCAAGTACCGCTTCGTCCTCCCGCCGGAGCTCGCGTACGGCGAGCGCGGCGCCGGCCAGATGATCGGTCCGAACGCGGTGCTCATCTTCGAGGTGGAGCTTCTGAGCATCGACGAGTAGCGAGCGCTGAAGGCGACGTAGTTTGCGAGCTCGGTCCCCTTGTCGGGGGCCGGGCTCGTTGCGTATGAGAGGGGGCGTCTGCTATCACCAGGATGAAGTTGACAAAGAGGAGTAGGGCCGATATAGTGAGATTGCGACCACGGCTCGTAGCGGAATGATAAGAGACGAACTCAGAATGCGGGGCGGCGCTCTCACTGGCGAACGGGGAGCAGTTCGTCCCGTCGTTGCTTGTGGCGGCCAGAGTGTCCGACGTGGTCCCCGGCTGCGAGGAAGACGCTCCCGTCGCGAAGCACCGCCCGCATTCTCTTCTCGCGGTCTTCTCTACAAGCGGTCGATATCCGATGTTCGGTTCACGCGGAGACCCGACGGGTTCTGGAGTTCCTTGATGAGGCCACTGTTTCTCGAAGTGCGAGGGAGGGTAGGACGATGGCACGTCTGATTCTGACATGCACGATCGTGCTCCTCATTGTCGGCGCAGCTCACGTTGCCGTGTGTGTCGCGGCGGGGTCAGGGAGGGATGAGATCCATGCCGTCGACGGCGCCCGTCGAGACACGGTCCTTGCCTGGGACGACGGCTCACCCGGCTCGATGTCACACTACATCTCAGCCGACGCTGGGGAGAAGGCCGCCGTGCTGTTCCAGGCGCCCGCGTGGGCCGACTACGTCACGAGGATCAGATACTTCATCATGAACGACCATGAGGGCGGCCCCATCGAGTCGACCGTGTTGCCCTTCCGGTGTTCCGTATGGGCGTCGACGGAATATCCCTACCTGCCGCAAGAGCCGGCCGTCGCGACCCTGACGGCTGAAGAGGGCTTCTGCGAAGACTGCTGGAACGAGGTCAAGTTCGAGCCGCCGGTCTACGTCGGCGACGACACGCAGTTCCCCGACCGGGTCTTCTTCGTAGGGCTCGAGTGGCTCAGCGACGGGAACCCGCTCATCGGCTACGATGTCGATGCCCCCATCGACTTCCGGAGCTACCTGGCCGCACCACCGCCCTGGCAGGTTCAGACGACACGCGACATCATGATCCGCGCGATCGTCGATGACAGCGGTTCCTACACCATCAGGGTGCCCGCCGATGTTGCGACGATCCAGGAGGCCCTCGACATCGCCGACGAGGGCGATACCGTCCTCGTGGCGCCGGGCGTCTACACCGGTCCCGGGAACCGGGCTCTCGACCCGCACGGCAAACCGCTTCTGGTCCGAGCAGAAGGCGGCCGCGTCGCGACGGTCATCGACTGTGAACGGCTCGACCGCGCGTTCAGCTTCGTCTCCGGCGAGGGCCCGAACACCATCGTGCAGGGGTTCACGATCACGAACGGCCTGGCGACGGGCGGAGGCGGCCTCGTGTGCGAGGATTCCAATCCCCGGTTCATCGACTGTATCTTCCGCGGGAACGAGGCGACGGGCTACGGCGGCGCCGTGGCGATCACGAACTACCTGTCCTCCGGTGGTCCGCGCTTCGAGGGGTGCGCCTTCGTCGAGAACGTCGCCGGCAACTTCGGGGGCGGAATCTACACGGACGCGGCCGACCCGGTCTTCACGGGATGCACCATCGCGGCGAACGCCGCGCCCTCGGGCGGCGGCCTCTGCGTCTATGCCGAAGGGAGCCCGTCGCTCGAGAACACGGTCATCGCGCACTCCACCGAGGGAGCCGCTGTGTACTGCGGCGGTTCAAGCGACGCGTCGCTGGTCTGCTGCGATGTCTACGGGAACGCGGGCGGCGACTGGACCGGTTGCATCGAGGGGCTTCTCGGCGTCGAGGGGAACTTCTCCGTGGACCCGGAGTTCTGTCTGGGGGACAATCCCGACGCGCCGTACGCGCTGCGCGACGGCTCGCCGTGTCTGGCGGAGAACAGCCCGTGCGGCGAGCTCGTGGGAGCCTTCGGGCAGGGCTGCGGTGAGAACCCGGTCGAGACAACGACGTGGGGAGCGGTGAAGGCCCTCTTCAGATAGAACGCCGCGGACAGAGGATGAGCACGCGGCGCCGGGCAGATGATCGGGCCGCAGCGCCGAGCCGTAGAATGACGGTCTGACCCGCTCTCCCTCCAAAGGGGAAGGAGCTCCGACCATGCTGACCGCGTTGGTGATCCTCCTGGCAGCCGCCATGCTGCCGTGCCCGTGGCCCTATCACCTGTCGCTCTGGCCGCCGGACGCCGAGTTCGAGAACGTCGCCGAGCGGCTGGACGAGCACGGGGCTTTCGTGCACCTCCAGCTTCTTGAGGACGAGCGTTCGCAGGTCCTCGATGCCGACCTCATCGTCACGGGCGACGTGGTCTCGAAGGAGTCCTATCAGCACGAGAGCGGGCCGGTCTTCACGGCGTTCACGATCGACGTGAGCAGGGTGCACAAGGGGACGCTCGAGGGAACCAGGCTCGTCACGAGCGTGTTCGGCGGGATCATCGACGGCCGCGTCACCTCGTTCTCCGGAGGACTGGACCATCCCGAGGTGGGGGAGCGGTACGTCTTCGTGCTGACGAAGGACCAGAGGTGGCGACCGGGCGACTACCGGGGCGGCGCATCGGCGCAGCGCTACCACATCGTCGGCGACACGGTCGTCGAGAAGGGCATTCCGTACCGGGAGTTCGCCCGGCGCATCCGGGAGCAGCTGACGCCGATCAGTTCGGCCGGGCACAGAGGCTTGAGCGACGCGGTCGTGCGTGGAACCGTCTCGGACGTCCACGTCTACCCGATGGTCCCGCGGTCGCGCGCGGCGTTCCTCGACGACCCGAACTTCATGCTCCTCAAGGTCACGGACGCGACAGGAGCAGCCCCGCACCAGGCCGGCGACCTCATCCGGGTCGAGCTGCCGCCGCATTTCCACGGCTTCGTCGGGCTGGACGAGG
>WJMD01000025.1 GCA_014728125.1 Candidatus Effluviviaceae Genus V sp. | reverse complement strand
CATCCAGCTTCTGGCCGCCGAGCTCGAGAAGACACGCCGCCGTGTCAACGCCCTCGAGCACATCCTCGTCCCGAGCCTCGAGGAGACGATCCGGTTCATCTCGGATCGGCTGTCGGAGCTCGAGCGCGCGAACGCCACCCGTCTCATGAAGGTCAAGGACATCGTTCGGGAGCACTGACGGCCGCATGCTTCTATGCTCCATGTGGAGGCCTCCCGTGCCCGCTCGCTCACGAACCGGTCTCACGCTTCTTCTCCTGACACTGCTCTCACCGGCGGCGCTCTGCGCCGCTGACGATCTTCCCTACACCCTCGAACCGGTCCGCACGCACGCCTGGCGCGAGTACGTCACGCCGTGGGTCGGCGACATGGACGGCGACGGCTTCGACGAGATCGCCGCCTGCGCGATCGACCGCGGCGAGATATGCATCATGACCCCGGCGTCTTCGACGATGCTCGAGCTGGCGCAGGTCAACCTCTCCATCGAACGGAACGCATGGCACGTGGTCCAGTTTCTGGGGTGGGAGGACATCGACCTCGACGGAGCCGACGAGTTCCTCGTGAGCTACGTGAAGAACGACACGCTGCATCTGCACGGCTACGGGTTCGGCGGCAACACGTCGTTTCACACGGTGATCTCGTCCGGCAAGGACAGGAGAAAGGAAGCGTGGTGGGACGGGAAGGTCCGCGACGTCGAGCACGTGTCGCTCGAAGGCGGCGGGGCGGCCTGGGCGGTCGTCCACGGCGCCGACATGGACCAGTATCCGCGGGAGGTTCTGCTCTTCAGCTCCGACTTCCGGACGCTGCTGGGACGCGTCTCCGGCGGAGCCCAGTGGCGCAGAGCGGTCGTCGCCGACGTTGACGGCGACGGAAGCGAGGAGGTCATCGCGACGAGCTCGGCGCCGAACAACGGCGCGTCAGCGAACGGCACCAGCGACGATGAGTCGCACGTCATGGTCATTGACGATACGGGCGACGTACTCTGGCTCAGTGCGACCGGCCCGGGGCTCACCGACACGCATGCGGCGGTCGGCGATCTCGACGGAGACGGCGTCCTTGAGATCGTGACCACGACCGAGCCCATCGTGCGTGAGGGGCGCCCGACAACGAGGGTCGTCGTGTGGGAGGCCGCGTCGGGCGAGAGCCTCGACGCGATGACGATCCCCGAGAGCGTGACGGGGGCCCTGATAACGGAACATCCAGGTCCCGAAGGAGGCGTCCTCTACATCTCAGGGGGGAGAGGTACGGTCTACCGCCTGGGTATGGCCGAGGGTGCCCTCGACATAGTCGGCCGGACGTTCCTGGCTCCCGAGGCGCTGATCGAGGGATACTGGCCGCTCCGAGAGGACGGGACGCCCAGACTCGTCGTCAGCGCGATGGAACAGAGGCTCTATGTCCTGGATGACGAACTGCGACTCCTCGCCGCCCATCAGCCACACGAGAGCACCTCGAGGCACCCGCGCGTCGCCGGCGTGTTCCGAACCAGAGCCGGCCCCACGGGACTCCTCGTCGCGTCGGACAGGCTCTACCTCTTCGACCTCGTGCGCGTCCCTCTTGACCTCGGGCTGATGGCAGGACGGCTCGGGGCCCTGCTCCTCCTCGTGGGCGCCATTGTCGTCGCCTCGGTGCCGCGCGCCCGTCGTGAGACCGCCCGCGCCGCCCGTCGCCTCCTCGCGATGACCTCGCCGATGCCCGCGCATGAAAGGGCCGCCATCGAGCTGGCTCTGCTGGAGGAACTCGACCTCGCAAGTCACAACAAGCTCGAACTCACCGGCCCGCTCAGGTCGCTGCTCAGGCTGCTCGTGAGCTGTCAGGAGGACCCGGACACCACGCCGGACGTACAACCGGTCATCCTAAGCAGGGTGAAGGCGTGGCAGGAAACCATCAGACCCGCCCTGGATGACCTTGTGCTCCACCTGGAGGCTGTCGGAGACCATACAGAGGACGCCCGGCGCATCCGCGACGCTCGCGTCGCCCTCGACACGCAGGTCTCCGCTGTCTCTGAGGGGAAGGGTAGACCGGATGCCCTGGACCCGGCGATCGAACGTCTCGAGGCCGCTCTCGGCGATGTGAGGCGGGCGCTGATCGAGCGACACGAGTCGTCGCCGGTCGCGGAGACAGAGAGCGTCCTGGAGGCGACGCGCGCCGAGAGGAACGCGGCCGGCGTCCACACCGAACAGGACCTCTCGGCGCTGGAGGGTGTCCGGGTCTGGGCATCACCGCGCGTCCTTCAGCTTGTGATGACGAATCTCATCACGAACGCGGTCGCAGCGATGAGCGGGACGGAGACGCGGCGGCTCACGGTCGGGGGCCGCATCGAGGGAGAGCTGGTCGTTGTCGAGGTGCGGGACACCGGCCGCGGCATGACACCCGAGGAGGCGGACGCCGCCTTCACGTACGGGCAGTCGTCGCGGTCGGGGGGCGGCGCCGGACTCTTCCGGTCGCGAGAGCTTCTCGATATGTACGGCGGGTTCATCGAGATCATCGAGACCGCCCCGGGCGAGGGGACGCTCTTCCGCGTGGCCGTCAGGCGACGCGGGACACGGGGCTGAGCCGGCTCTTGCGGCGCGGGCGCCCACCGTTCCGTGTCGTCTCCGGTCCGGCGGCTGTGCTCGATGTTCCCTCTTGCTCTTCAGACGGAGTGCACAGTAGATTCCCTCGAGTTCTGTTGAGATCCTGACAGACCACACCACGTTCGGATGGGGGGCGATCGAGACCCCGGTCGGGCAGACCGGGGCTCGGCGGATGCGCTGTGCTCAGCAGAGCGCAAGGAGAGGACGCCATGGCAGGTACCCGGAGTGTTCCGTTCCTGTTGGTGCTGCTCGCCACGCTGCTCATGTTCGCAGGAGCGGGCATGGCGCAGGACATCACAGAAGGTCTCGTGGCGCGCTACAAGTTCACCGGCGACGCGCTCGACGCCACAGATGGCGGAGCAGACGCTACGGTCCATGGGGCGACCCTGTGTCCGGACCCGGTGGGTCAGCCCGACAGGGCCTACTGCTTCGACGGCACCGAATATGACTACATCTCGACTCCTCTCGAGGTCCAGAGTGCCGCCGGCACGGTCAGCGCGTGGGCCCGCGTCGACAGCTTCGAGACCGGATTCAACAGGCTGAACCTGATACTGGGTCAGTGGGACAACCTCCAGCTTGGGCTCGGCGACAGCTCTCTGGGAGCCGACGGTCAGTGGGTCTTCCGTTTCCGGAATGCCGCCAACTCCCTCAGAACAGTAGTGGGTCCCCTGGCCGTGGTCGGACAGTGGGTGCACGTCGCGGGGGTCTGGACCGGGAGCGAGCTCATCCTGTATCTGGACGGCGAGCCGGCCGCCACGGTTTCCTCAGCGGGGAGCGCGGGTGCGGAGGGCAACCTCATGATAGGACGGCACTCGCACCTCTACGGCCAGAACTACTGGTTCGGCGCCATCGATGATGTGAGAGTCTACGACAGGGCGCTGACGGCGGTGGAGATCGACCTGCTGACAGAGATGTACACCGGCACAGAAAAGCGGACGTGGGGTGCCATCAAGGCGATGTACGGGAAGTGAGGCTCCGAACGCGCGGGGAGCTGAAGGAGGGCCGCGGGAGGACCGGCCGGGTCATCTGCCCACCGCCTCCTGCTCCGGCTGCCACGCCGGGTCCACGATACAGAGGAACTCGAGGTCGATCCGCTCGGTGTTCTCAACCCACTGCGTGGCGCCCGGAGGAATGTAGACGGCCTGCCCGGCGTGGATGGGGGCCTGCTCGTCGCCGATGTGCATCGTCCCGGCACCTCTCACGATGTAGTAGACCTCGCTCGACGTCAGTCGGTGCGGGCGGGTCGACTCGCCCGGGCGCACGGCGGCGTGTGCGAGGCTGTATGAGAGGTCGACCGGGTCGTGTTCCGGGTGGAGAATCTCACGGAGAAGGGAGTCGTCGCCGGCGACGAACTCCTGTGCGTCCTGGACATCCTTGACGAACATCACGGGTTCTCCTCGCTGAAGGGGCCTTCAGCCGGCATTCTGACAGACGGCGGTTCGGTTGGCAATGGCCTTGCTGAGGACGGCTCGGTAGCGTAAACTACCCTGACATCGCAGAGCTGAACCGGGAGACAGTACCACCTTACAGGGGAGGGAGCCATGATGCGCGCATGGATCGCTGCGGTCATCGCCGTACTGTGTTTTGCGGTCCCCGCCGCGGCCGAGGTCGGCTGCGACGCGGTCTGCTTCACGGTCACCGGCGGCATGATGAAGCCGAGTGGCGGCGACGAAGACTATGAGGACTCCGGTCTCATCGCCGGCATCCAGGTCAAGAAGCCGCTCACCGAGTCGGTCTGGATGGCGTTCGACTATCAGCACGGCCAGACGCCGACGACCGGCGAGCCGGAGACGGGGAACCGTTTCTCCGGCTGGGGCGAACCCGACGATTTCCGGACGCTGTGGAACACGGTCGACATCTCGATGGGCATGACGTTCATGCCCGAGGAGCGGGTGAACCCGTTCGCGAGCCTCGGCTTCGGCTTCACCTTCTGGGAGGT
>WJMD01000024.1 GCA_014728125.1 Candidatus Effluviviaceae Genus V sp. | reverse complement strand
GGCTGGTGGGCGCAGCTCGCGTTCCATCCGGTCGAGACGCTGGTCATCAACTTCGGCGCCGGCATGGACGACCCCGAGCTGCCGGACTACGCCGCCGCCGACATGATCGAGAAGAACACGACCTACTACGGCAACGCGATCTGGAACGTCACCCCATCGGCATACGTCGGGGTCGAGTACATGATGCTGGAGACCGAGTACGCCGGGGCGGGCGACGACCCCGAGGCGTACGAGAACAGCAGAGCGCAGCTCTCGCTTGGATACAAGTTCTAGTCACTGACACCCGAAAGGAGACGGGAATGGCAGAGGAGAAGAAGGACATTCAGGTGTTGCTTGACGAGAACCGTCTGTTCGAGCCTCCGGCGAAGCTGGCGGAGAACTCGAACGTGATGGCCTGGATGAAGAAGCACGGGATCGGGTCGTACGACGAGCTGCTCGAGAAGTGCCAGGACTACGAGTGGTTCTGGAAGGAGATGGCGGACGAGCTTCTCGAGTTCTACGAGCCGTACGACAAGGTGCTCGAGTGGGACGCTCCGTGGGCGCAGTGGTTCGTCGGCGGGAAGTACAACATCGTCCACGACGCCCTCGACCGCCACATGAAGACCGACACGAAGGACAAGGTCTGCTTCCGCTTCGAGGGTGAGCCCGGCGAGAAGAAGGAGTGGACCTACGCCGAGATGTACGCCGAGGTCAACAAGCTCGCCAACGCGATGAAGGCCATGGGTGTTGGGAAGGGCGACCGCGTCGGCATCTACATGCCCATGCTCGTCGAGCTTCCGATCGCCATGCTCGCATGCGCGAAGATCGGCGCCATCCATTCGGTCGTCTTCTCGGGCTTCAGCCCGCAGGCCTTCGCCGAGCGTCTCAACGACTGCGAGGCCAAGCTCGCGATCACGTGCGACCACTTCTGGCGCCGCGGCAAGAAGGTGGCACTGAAGGAGCAGACCGACGAGGCCATGAAGATGGCCAAGACGGTCGAGAACGTCATCGTCGTGAAGCGCATGGGCGACGACGTCCCGTGGACCGAGGGGCGCGACCACTGGTGGCACGAGGCGACCGCCGATCAGTCGGACGAGTGCGAGACCGAGAAGCTCGACGCGAACGACATCCTCTACATCCTCTATACGTCCGGCACGACCGGTCGTCCGAAGGGCATCCAGCACGCCCACGCCGGCTATGCGCTCGGCACGGCGACGACCCTGAAGTGGGTCTTCGACATCAAGGACGACGACGTGTACTGGTGCGCCGCCGACATCGGCTGGGTCACGGGCCACAGCTTCATCGTCTACGCCCCGATGATCCTCGGTGCGACGTCGGTCATCTACGAAGGCGCACCGGCATTCCCGGATCCCGACCGTTGGTGGGACATGATCGAGCAGCACGGCGTGACGGTGCTCTACACATCGCCGACGGCGGTCCGCGCACACATGCGCCTGGGCGACGAGCATCCGGAGAAGCACGAGATGAAGTCGCTGCGGCTCCTGGGTTCGGTCGGCGAGCCGATCAACCCCGAGGCGTGGATGTGGTACCACCTCCATGTCGGCAAGGAGAACTGCCCGATCATGGACACGTGGTGGCAGACGGAGACGGGACACTTCATGATCACCCCGCTCCCGATCACGCCCCTGAAGCCGGGCTCGGCGACGAAGCCGTTCCCGGGTATCTCGGCCAAGGTCTACGATGAGGAGGGCAACGCCATCCAGCAGGCCGGCGGCAACCTCGTCGTCGAGAACCCGTGGCCGGGCATGCTCCGCGGTCTCTACAAGGACCCGGAGCGCTACAAGAACGTCTACTGGAGCCGCTACGAAAACACGTACCTGGCCGGCGACGTCTGCCGCCAGGACGCGGACGGCTACTTCTGGATCCAGGGCCGCGCCGACGACGTGCTGAACGTCGCCGGTCACCGCATCGGCAACTCCGAGGTCGAGTCGGCGCTCGTCAGCCACCCGAAGGTGGCCGAGTCGGCCGTCGTCGGCAAGCCGCACGAACTCAAGGGTCAGTCGCTCTGCGCCTTCGTCGTTCTGAGGAAGGGCGTCGACGCCACCGACGAGCTCCGGAACGAGCTCCGCGAGCACGTCGGCAAGGAGATCGGCAAGATCGCCCGGCCGGACGAGATCTGGTTCGTGGACGATGTGCCGAAGACCCGTTCGGGCAAGATCATGCGCCGCGTCATCCGCTCCAAGGCCATCGGTGAGGAGGTCGGCGACACGTCGACGCTCGCGAACCCCGAGGCCGTCGAGGAGATCGGGAAGGCCCGGTAGTTCATCGTTCGATGTTCAGGGGGCGGCTCCCGTCGGGGGCCGCCCCCGTCAAGACACATGGGGCCGTTGGGGGAGACGTGCAGCAGCATCCCGCGGGCCCGGCGGCGGGGAGACGCCTCCGGACGTGCGGAGCGGCGAGGCGACCGGGAGCGCGGACTCCACCTCAAGAAGAGCCAAGGAGACGACATGGCGGAAGAGAAGATATTCAACAGGTGGATGGTCGTGCTCGGCGCGATCCTCATCCAGCTCTGTCTCGGTGGCATCTACATCTGGAGCGTGTTCAGGAAGCCGCTCGAGAAGGCGATCGAAGACGGCGGTCTGGGGCTCACGCCCAGCCAGGCGACGCTCCCGTTCTCTCTGGTGCTCATCTTCTTCGCTATCGCGACCATCCTAGGCGGCCGGTGGCAAGACAAGGCCGGTCCCAGGCTGGTGTCGACCATCGGCGGTCTGCTCCTGGGCGCCGGACTGCTGATCTCGGCGTTCGGGAAGTCGTTCCCGGCGCTCGTGATCGGGTACGGCATCATCGGCGGCATTGGCATCGGCTTCACGTACGTCTGCCCTGTCTCGACCGGCATCAAGTGGTTCCCCGACAAGCGGGGGCTCATCACCGGACTGTCGGTGGCGGGCTTCGGGGCGGGCGCGCTCATCCTGGCGCCCGTGGCGAACGCTCTCATCCTGAGCATGGGCATCTTCAACACGTTCATGACGCTCGGCATCATCTTCCTGGTCGTCGTGGTGATCGCGTCCATGCTGCTGAGGAACCCTCCGGAGGGCTACTGCCCGATCGGTTGGACGCCGCCCGAGAAAGTGGCGACCGCGAAGGACTCCTACACCACCGGTGAGATGCTCAAGACCCCGCAGTTCTACGCCATCTGGGTCATGTACTTCTTCGGATGTCTCGCCGGTCTCATGATCATCGGACAGACCTCGCCGATCGGCCAGGAGCTCGCGGGCTACACGGCGACGACCGCCGCGGTGGCCGTCATGCTGCTGTCGATCTTCAACGGCGCGGGCCGGATCTTCTGGGGACGCGTGTCAGACGGTCTGGGCAGGATGAAGACGCTCTTCGTCATGTTTATGCTCTGCGGCATCGCGATGCTTCTCTACAACGTGATCCCCGTCTTCCCGGCCTACTACTGGATCGGCGTGGCGGTCGTCGGGGCCTGTTTCGGCGGGTACCTGGCGCTCTTCCCGGCGGTCACGGCCGACTTCTTCGGAACGAAGAGCATCGGCGGCAACTACGGTTTCGTCTTCCTGGCGTACGGCGTGGGCGGGCTCGTCGGTCCGCAGTTCGCCGCGCGTGTGCTCGAGGCGACGGGCGGCTACACGGTCGCGTTCATCGTGACCGGCGTGCTCTGCCTGATCGCGGCCGGCATCACGTTCGCGACGAAGGCGCCGAAGGAGGCGTAGCGCAGGGGTTCGGACGAGGCGACCCGGACGGAAACCACAGGGCCCGCGGCGGCGCGTGAACAACGCGCTGTCGCGGGTCTTCTCATCTCGTCCTGGCGCCCCCCTCATCGAAGACTCACTCGGTTGCACCTGCCGGCCGTGCTAGCATCTCCCGGGCGTGGGCCGGGCCGGAGCCGCCGCCCTGGAGCCTCCGATTCAGACCTTCGCTTGACGGCAAACATGGTATAGTCTTATAGTCAAGGAGGACGGCATGGGCTCCCACCGCCGCGGGCGCCGCATCGGACGTCTGTCAGCACGCATCGTGACCTCGCTGCTTCTGACCGCGCTCGTCGTCGCGAGCGCGGCAGGGAACGCGTCCGCACTCGAGGGAGCGCTGTCCGGGTACATCGGTCCCGGCACCTACACGATCACAGGCGACATCTCCGTGCCGGCCGGTCAGACACTGACGCTCGCCCCGGGAGTGGTCTTCGAGTTCGAGGACGGCTTCTGGGAGGAGTACGAGTTCGACATAGAGGGCGCGCTGCTCGCCGAGGGTTCAGACATCTTGCCGATCAGCTTCCGCGCGGTGAGTGGCGTGCCCGAATACAACTACATCCGGATCCGGTCGTCCGACACGGTGATGCGCCATTGCATCATCGAGGACGTCGGCAAGGTGACAGCCCTCAATGAGGGCGGCCTGTGGGTGGACAACTGCAGCCCTCTCATCGAGGACTGCGAGATCGTCTCCGCGAGCTGGCACGGCGTCTACGTGACCGGTTCGTCCGCGCTTCCCACCATCCGACGCACCGTCTCACACGACAACGGCAACGACGGGTTCGACGCCGACTCAGGCGCCGGGCTCCATCTCGAACACTGCGTGTCGTACGGGAACGGCGAGGACGGCATCTGTCTCGCGAGCGGCTCGAACACGCTCGTCGGCTGTCTGGTCTACGGGAACGGCGAGGACGGCATCGACTGCCACGGCGTCACGGACTACGACGCGGCCGTCGTCAACTGCACCGTCGGCCCGCACCCGGGCGAGGGGCTTTCCGACGACTCCGCATACAGGCTCTACAACACGCTGGTCGTCGACTCGAACGACGGTGTCGCGGTCGCCGAGCACTCGCTCGTCGTCGACGACCTCTCGTTCTTCGGCTTCGTGGATCCAGCCTCCGGCGACTTCCGGCTGACGGCCGGCTCGCCCGCCGTGAACTACGGGACGCGCTTCGGCGCGGCAGGGACCATGCTGCCGGGGAACGACCTCGACGGGAACGCGCGCGTGCAGGGGATCGTCGACGCAGGCGCGTACGAGTCGTCCCATGCGGTCGATCCGGAGACGGGCGGCACGTGGTTCTCCGAGAACCTGCTCAGGCCCCGGATGGGGCAGCCGGTGTTCCGTGAGGACGGTGAGAGCTTCACGGCCCTCGTTGGGCTCATGGGAAGCTACTCCGCCGGGTCGGTCGCCGCGCAGCTCGTCGATCCGGAGGGCGGGACGCACCCTCTGAACGTCGTCGACCTGACGGCCGCCGACCTGACGCCCGGGAGCGGGCTCGCCATGAAGCTCTATCGTCCCGGGCTCGAGACCGTCCAGCAGGTCTCGCTCCTCATTCCGGTGGGGACCCCGGATGACGTCTACCGGTTCGAGGTGACCGTCGGCGGGTACACCTACTTCTCACGGTCGGCCGTGCGCGTCTACGACACGTACCCGATAAGCTACGGCGTGCTTCACATCACGGACACCCACATCGGGTACGACCAGGAGACCTACACCGCGACCGAGCGGCTGCAGTTCTTCGTCCAGGAGGCGAACTTCCTGGACCCCGAGCTGGTCATCCTGACGGGCGACGTCTGCGAGAATCAGAACCTCGGCCACGACTGGCCGCAGCAGTACCTCGCGGCGGTCGCCGACCTCAGGGTGCCCATCTACGTCGTTCCCGGAAATCATGATCACTATAACGACGGCGCGGACTACAACCCCGCGGGCCGGCTCCGCTACTTCCACGAGATCAACCGCTTCCGGAACTCCCGGCTCGACATCGGGAGCGCGCGGTTCTACGGTCTCAACTCGCAGTTCAACTACGGCCTCGCCGACTTCTACCGCTGCCACGGGCCGTCCGATGCAGCGCTCGACTGGGTGGAGGCCGACGCCGGAATGCTCGCGCCCTCGGAGAGCCCGAGGTTCCTGTTGATGCACGGTCCGAACTACGACTACTTCAGCTGGAACATGACGAACACCGGCCGGGTTCGGGACATCATGGAGCTCTGTGATTTCGACCTCGGCCCGGCGGGCCACACGCACCGCTTCGAGACCTTCCTGAACTCGGGCGAGAACTCCTTCGGACGGAACGACTTCGAGCACGAGGACGACTGGGGGCGCGATGTTCCGTTTCCCGGCTATCCGCTCCACGTGCAGACGTCGTCGCTGGGGAAGGAGGAGCACCTCTCGTACGAGGCGGCCCGGGAGCTGGAGGGGATGGAAACCGACGCGGCATCCGCCGCCGCCCGGGAGATGGGCTTCTCCTCGGTCGGGGAGGCCGTCACCGAGCTCGCGCGTGCTGCCGCGGCATCCCGTTCGGGGAAGCGCGGCCTCTTCGGTGACGACATCGGCTGGCGGTGGATTCAGATCGACGGCGCCGAGGTGGGCTTCTTCACGGCCGACACCGACGGCGACGGATACCGGAACACCGAGGACCCCTGGCTTCTGGGTGAGATACGGTTCGACCTCGTGACAAACCCCGACGGCAGCATCGTCTCCTCGGTCGAGAACCGGCACTACGAGACGTGGACCGACGTCCGGCACCACGTCCCGGCCGACCCGTCGACCGATTACCTCGTGAGCGGGGGGACGCTTCTCAGAAGGCTCCCGGACGGCACGGCGGTCGTGGCGGTGTCCTCGGTGGGGCCGCTGGCCACGTCAGTGGTCACCCTCGAGCCGACGACCGGCGTCGCGTCCGGCTCACACGTCGCCTTCGGTCTGCGGTCGGTCCGGCCCAACCCGTTCAACCCACGCACGACGATCCGGTTCGTGCTGCCCGAGGCCGGAACGGCCACGCTCAGCATCTACTCCGTCGACGGCGGGCGCGTCGCGACGCTCGCTGACGGTCACCTGCAGGCGGGTTCCCACCGCGTGCTCTGGGAGGCCAAGGACGACGATGGGAACCCCGTGTCGAGCGGCGTCTACTTCGCGAGGCTCAGCTTCGAGGGCCGGGAGGCGCGCGCGAGGATGACGGTCCTCAAGTAGCCGATGCCCAAGAGGTAGGGAACACCGGGCGCCCTGCGCAGCGACGCGGGGCGCTCTGTCGTCCAGGGGCGTTCGGCGGACATCCTCTCGTCACAGGTCGGCGGTCCGAGGCGCCTGACCGCGTCCGTCGAGGGAGTGAGAAAGGCGTGCAATCGTCTCCCGCATCATCTATGATTTTGGAAGGATGCTGATGTTGCCCTTTCGTGCCCAGTCTTGCTTGTATGAAAGCTATAGGATATTCGCCTGACGGCGGGATCCACGTGCCGGGGAAGGAGTGGACCGATGCGTTCTCTGATAGCGGTGCTCTGTCTGGTGTTCGCGGTGGCCGCGTCGGCCGACATCATCGATGTCCCCGGCGACGCCTCGACGATCCAGGCCGGCGTCAACGCGGCCTCATCCGGTGACACGGTCCTCGTCGCCGACGGCACGTACAACGAAGCCGGCATCGTGATGAAGCCCGGCGTTCTCCTGATGAGCGCGAGCGACGACTCGGCGGCCGTCATCATCGACCCCAGCAATCCGCCGATCATGGAGACCATCCTCATCATGCAGGATTGCGGCGACACGACGGAGGTGAGGGGCATGACGCTGGTCCGGGGCCTCTCGGCAACGACGCCACCGTACATGGGCGGGGCCATCCGTCTGACGAACTCATCGCCCGTCCTCACCGATCTCATGATCACGGACTGCCAGACGCTTGGAACCGGTGGCGGTATCTACATGGACAACTCCTCGCCGACGCTCACGGGTGTCACACTGCGGGGGAACCTCGCCACGAACGGCGGCGGGGGGATCGCCTGCATCAACGGGTCGAACCCGACCCTGACCGGGTGCACCTTTGTCATGAACTCGTGCCAGGCCGGCGGGAACGTCTACTGCAACGACTCCTCGCCCGAGTTCACAGACTGCGACTTCCACGGCGGCGCAACGGCGAACGACGGGGACGGGCTCTACCTGACGCACGGCTCGTCACCGACGCTCACGAACGTCAGTTTCGGCATGATGCAGAGCAACCTCCCAGGTTCGTACGGTCAGTGCGTCTACATGGAGGTCGACTCGTCGCCGACCTTCACGAACGTCTGCTTCTACAATAGCGGCCTCGGTTACGGTCCGCTCGTCTACGCGCAGGAGGGAACGTGCGCTCCCACGTTCTCATGCTGCAACTGCTTCGCGTGGGGGCCGAACTCGTCGACGTACGGCGGGACGATCGTCGACCCGACGGGCACCGACGGGAACATCTCGATGGACCCGCTCTACTGCGACGCGACGAATTGGGACCTGACCGTCGACGCGGCATCGCCCAACCTCGCTGCCAGCGAGCACAACGATTGCGGAACGCTCATCGGCTGTTTCGGGCAGGGATGCGACACGCCGGTCGAGGCGGCGACGTGGGGCGCCATCAAGTCGATGTACCGCTGAGCTTCGGACGACTTCCGGAAGAGAGAGGGCCCCGCGCTCAGGCGCGGGGCCCTCGTCCTGTTCTGGGAGAGCCGTACACGTGTTCCGGCCCTGTCGCCGCTGTCAGTCGAGGTAACCCAGCGACCGCAGCACGTCCTTGAGATGCGCCGCGTCGCCGTCGTGCCGGGCCTCCTCAAGGGCCGCCGGCGGGGGATACTCCGCGACCGCCGGGTCGCCGACGATCGACGCGTCGAGTGCGGCGTGTCCCTCCCAGAGCTCACACCGGGGCAGTTCGAGGATGGCCGCCATCGTCGGTGCGACATCGAGCACCGACAGGGAGTCGGGGCCGTTCGATTGCGGGACAAGCGGTCCCGCGTGCAGGAAGACACCATCCGGAGCATGCTCGCCCGAGAACCTCGCCTCGAGCATCGCGTCCACAAGCCGGTCGAACGGGCGGGACACGCCGGCGATGTCGATCAGGGCGTCCTCCGGGACCGCGTTGCGCGGTGCGATGGTCACGATGACGAGATCGTCGTCTCGAGAGACCTCGAAGAAAGGCCGGTCCTCGCCGACGATGCGTGCGGAGCGGAGCGCCCTCTCGATCTCCGTGGCTCGCTCGCGGCGTCGCTCCTCCTCGTCTTCCATGATCTCGATGTAGAGCTTGTCGTCGAGGTTCGAGCCGATCACATCGTCGCCGGCGTCGAGAGCGTCAAGGAGCCGCTCGGTCCGGATGCGGCAGAAACCCCCCATGATCTTCCGGACCGCGGGCCGGAAGCCGTGGTCGGAGACGATGACGATATCGGCATCGGGAGGGACCGCCCGGATGATCTTGCCGACGACGCGGTCGGCCTCGGCATAGAGCTCCTCGATGGCCCGTCCGTATCGCGCCGCTTCCTCGGGTGTGACGTCACGGAAGAGGCTCGGCTCACGGTACTTCCAGTAGAGGTGGCTGACCTTGTCAACCTGGTTGAAGAGCGCCACGCCCAGCTCCGGACGACGGCTCCGGAGCAGTTCAGCGAACATGTCGCTCTGAATCGCTGCGGAGACCCGGCGCTTTCTCCACGTACTCTCGAGCCCGTGGGGGTCACTTCGGGAGCTCATGATGGTCTCGAGCCCCATGCGGAGAGTGGACAGTCGGACTCCGCTTCTCAGCGCCCCCAGAAGCGCGCTGACGATGGATGTCTGGCTCTGCCCGCGTCCGCTCTGCGAGGCCCAGAGGTTCCAGAAGAAGCCGCACTCCGCAGGCACGGTCGTACAGTCGGGAGCCAGCGTGCTCGGAACCACGAAATCACGCTCGGTCAGACCGCGCGGCGGCGGCCACGTGAAGTACCACCCGCACGTACCGACCGACCGTCCGTCGATCCACGCTCTGTCCCAGAAGCGGCCCACCCGGAACGTGCGTTGAGACGCAGCCCATCCGTAGACGCCGCTGACGTTCGGCATGCACCCGGTTGCGATCGCGCTCCAGACCTGGGGCGAGAGCATCGACGGCAGGGACCGCAACCGAGCGCGGTGTCCCTTCCCCATGAGCGCTCGCGTGTTGGGCATGCGTCCCGCGGCGACGGCCGCATCGACACACTGCCACGAGGCGCCGTCGATGCCGATGAGGACCGCCCGTGTTCCTGTTGCCGGGGGCGCGGGAGGTCTGAGAAGGAGGAGGACGACGACCGCGACGGCGGCCGCTCCGCCGCCGAGCAGCGAGGTGGCGAAGCTCCGTGAACGGCGTGTCGCTCCGAGGATCGCGGCGGCCGCGAGCAGGGGCACGAGCCAGAACCACGCCGGATCGTTGCCGGAGAAGAAGGAGAAGAGCACAACAGCAGGGAGCGCCGCGGCGACGATGGCCCCGACACGAGGCCGGATGATTGCCGCGATGAGGATGATGACACAAGGCAGAGCGACGAACAGCAACGCCGCAGTCGGCACATCGTCGATGGTGTACGGGCTTGCGAGACGGACGGCCAGCAGGGCGGAGGCTGCCGAGAGAGGCGCCGCCACGGCGAGAACGCGCATCGTCATCGGAGCATCTCCATGGCGTCCCCCCGGGAACGGTTCGTTGCGACGATTTCTTTGAGTATGAACTCCTCCGTTGAACGTGTCAATGATGTTGCGTTCTGTCACCCAACATGAACAGTCGTCTCACGATAACGGATGACCCGCTGGGCACGACCGCGGCAGGAGGGGCTCCTCTGGTGACGAGCCGCGCCGCCTCGGGCGGACGGCCCGTCCCGCACGCCGGCTGCTCAGAGTTCTAGTTCCAGTCCCCGGGGCCTGTCGGGACGCACCGCCGGGAAGCGCCACCTGTTTCGTCTTGCCCTGTGGGAAGGCTGACGGTAGTGTGACGGTGAGTCGACACGTGTTCTCGGCGGGAGGGATGAGCATGACGGTCGAAGATATGCGGAAGTGGAACGGTCGATTCAGTGCCCGTCTTCTGGCGCTTGCCGTCGGCGTCGCCGCCCTGGCGTGGCTCCTCATCCGTTCCGGCACCCAGCCGCGGCGCCTGAGCTACCCCTGCCAGCAGTCGGCCGCGAAGACGTCGTGGCTCCTGCTGGCCGCACCGCTGATACCGGTTGTTCCCCGCCGCCGCAGGCGTCTCCGGACGAACCGTCCGATCCTGTGGCCCGCCGTCATGGCGGCCGTCATCCTGGTCGGCGTGCTCCTCTTCCTTCAGTTCATGGACCAGGACGGCGGCGCGACGCGCGCAGGAACGACGGCAGACCCGAACTGGCGCTCGGATGTCTGGCTGGAACTCGTGAGCACTCGGGTCGAGCCGCCGAAGATCCCCGGACGCGTCGTGCACGTCCTCGACGGCGCGGCGACGGACTGGGATTTCGAGTCGGGCTGGTACGGGGACCACATCGACCAGGACGTGGTGACGGCGATGGTGGAGGAGGGCCTGCTGCGCCTGACGGGCGCGGAGTCCGTTGTCGGTGCCTGGTCGCGCCTCATCCCGGAGTACGAGCGCGGGAAGAAGCTCGCCATCAAGGTGAACCTCAACAACACCCAGTCCGAGACGCCGACCGACGCCATCGACGCCGTCATCGAGCCGGTCAACGCGCTACTCAGCGGGCTCGTCGCGTTCGGCTTCGAGCCGTCCGACATCACGGTCTTCGACGTGACGCACGCGGCGCACGACGGGCGCATGCCGGAGCGCTTCTCCGGACGTTGCGACTACGACGGTGTCCGGTTCGAGGCGTGGGTGGGGAACCCGGAGCCCTTTTCGGCGGAGACCGTTTCCTTCGACCCGCCGGGGACGGACGTCACGGATCGCCCGCTGGCCCGGTGTCTGGTCGAGGCGGACTACCTCATCAACCTGCCGATCGCGAAGGTGCATGACTACGCGGGTATGACGGTGGGTTTCAAGAACCACTTCGGCACCATCGACCGGTGCGACCTTCTGCATCCGTTCGTCTTCGCCCGCTACGGCGGGACGCGGGAGGACTACAGCCCGCTCGTCGACCTGTATGCGAGCGAGCACATCGGGGGCAAGACGGTCCTCACGGTCTGCGACGCGCTCTTCGGGAACTGCGAGCATCTGTGGTCGGAGCCGGCGCCGTGGCCATCCTGCGGCGGAGCGCCGAACAGCATCTACCTTTCCACCGATCCGGTTGCGCTCGACTGCGTCGTCGGTGACGCGCTGGCCCGGGCCGGAGACGTTCCGGACTGGGCGGACGACTACCTCGTGCTCGCGGAACAGGCCGGGATGGGAGTCTACGAACGCTCCGAACAGGGCGAGTATCGGGACATAGAGTACGTTCTTGTGGAACGCTAGGGCAGGCGAACGGAGGTCGACTTGGCACTCTTCGGACGGAAGAAGCAGCGGACGCTCGTCATCGGTCTCGACGGCGTTCCGTACCCCCTCATCAACAGACTGGCCGACGACGGCGTCATGCCCAACGTCGCCAAGCTCAAGGGAACAGGACACCTCTCGAAGATGAAGGTGACGCTGCCCGAGATCTCGGCCGTCAGCTGGCCCAGCTTCATGACCGGGACGAACCCCGGGACTCACGGCATCTTCGGGTTCCTCGACCCGAAGCCCGGGAGCTACGACATCCGGTTCCCGAACTTCAGGGACCTCAAGGCCCCGACCATCTGGGACCGTCTCGGACAGCGCAAGAAGACGAGCGTCGTGGTCAACCAGCCGTCCACCTATCCGGCGCGAGAGATCCCGGGAGTGTTGGTCGCGGGATTCGTGGCGCTCAGTCTCAAGAAGGCGGTCTGGCCGTCCCGCTACGTAGACGACCTGAAGAACGCGGGCTACGAGATCGACATCGACACCCGCGAGGCGCGCGAGGACCACGACTACCTCATCAGGGCCCTCGACGAGACGCTGAAGGGCCGGATGGCCGCGGTCGACCTTCTCTGGAAGGGCGACTGGGACCTGTTCGAGGTCGTCGTGACGGGCACCGACCGGCTGCAGCACTACATCTGGGCCGCGTACGACGACCCGTCGCACGAGCACCATCAGGCGTTCCTCGACTACTACGCGAAGGTCGACAGGTTCATCGGGGAGCTCTACGGCCGATTCCAGGAGGTCTCGGGGCGGAAGGAGGAGGGCGAGGGGTTCTTCATGCTCTCCGACCACGGGTTCTGCGCCATCAAGCAGGAGGTCCGCATCGCCCGGTGGCTCATGGAGAACGGGTTCCTCACGTTCGAGAGCGACGACCCGAGGTCGCTCGAGGACATCTCCGAGGACGCGAAGGCGTTCGTCATCGACCCGGGCCGCATCTACCTCAACAGGAAGGGGCGCTTCCCGAAGGGCTCGGTCGACGAGGACTCCGCCCGGTCGGTCATGGACGAGATCAAGGCGGGGCTCTCGGAGCTCGAGCACGAGGGGGAGAAGGTCATCGAGCGCGTCTTCGAGCGGGACGAGGTGTACTCCGGGCCCGAGACGCCGAACGGTCCCGACCTCATCCCGGTGGGAAACCACGGTTTCGATCTCAAGGGGACCATCAAGGAGCCGGACGTCTTCGGCCGCACCAACCTGACCGGCATGCACACCTGGGACGAGGCGTTCTTCTGGTCGAAGGACGCGCCGCCGGACGACCTCAACATCACGCAGCTCGCCGGGATCATCGAGGGGACGCTCTAGGCTGGCCGCGATCCTGAACCGAGCGCGCACAAGCGAAGCGCCGGGGCCCTGGAGGGTCCCGGCGCGTTGCAACTGGTTCTGGCCTCCACCGTCAACTCTACTGGGTCAGCGTGACGAGCGTCGAGTTCGTCGTTTTCGCGGTGATCGTGCTCTGCGAGTCGTAGCCCTCCGCATCGATCGTCTCTTCCTTGTAGTAGTTGATGACGATCGCGGCCTGCCCGGCGCTCAGCTCGCTCAGGTCGCCCGAGGAGAACGTGTGCGAGCCGTCGTTGGCCGTCTCGATGGCCACGACCGAGCCGCCTCCCTGCGGCACGATCTGGATCGACACGTCGAGACTTCCACCGGTGCTCTCCCAGGTCATCGTGAACCCGCTCAAGCTGACGTTGCTCATGTAGGTCGGGCTCGTCATGTACGGCTCGTACTCGACGAAGTCGATGTCGGCCGTCAATGGGGGAACCGAGCGGATCTCATGAACCACGAACTCGTAGTTGTCGCCGAGCACGATGAACTCGGTGTCGAACGGGTCGAAGTATCTGTGCCTGTTCGACATCGGGTCCCACACCAGCTCGTACTCGTTGCACGTCACGCTGTCCGGCTGGACCGGCTCGATCGGGTCGCACGGGGCATATGTCGAGTCAAAGCGCGCGTAGAGATAGTCGGTCCTCATGAGCGTGTCTGCCGGAGCCGGGAGCGTCATGATGCTTCGCTGGACCGTCAGGTTGGCGTAGATGCCCTCGGCCGGCTGCCCCGACGAGGTCGTGTCGACCATCGCCGCGAACTCGGAGAGGTGCCCGACCTCGGCCGAGGCCTCGTTCGCCCCCGTATCGACCGTCGTCGTCAGCTGTTCCCAGCCGCTGCCCGAGTTCGTGCAGATGATGATGTCGTCCTCGTCGGCGCGGCCGAGCCCGGTGGGGTCGTACTCGATGGTGACGGTCGCGGCGCTCAGGAAGACCATGCCGTCGGGCTCTATGTCGTATGAGGAGGTGACGAAGTCCATGGGCGGCGTTGCCCCCGACGGACTGGTGTCCTCCTCGATGGTGAAATCGACATCGCCCGCCAGCGCTCCCGCGGGAACGCTGAGCTCGACCTCGTCCTCGATCTCGACGGAGCCTCCGTTCGGTCCGATGGTCCCCTGGGCGGACGACGGATCATCGCTGGGGCCGGTGCCGCCGCTGCCGGAGCAGCCGGCCAGGATCAACGCTGTCCCGAGGACAGCCACCATGAGCATGCCCACAAGAAACCTCATGGACCCCTCCTTCCAGTAGAGCGAATGCGGTTCATGCACAGTCGACTGTCGGCAAGGATACTGCCGGCGGTGAACCCGGTCAACCCTCCAACCGTCGCGGCCGCGGGGGGCGAAGGAGGCTCGGCGCCAGGGGGCCTATTTTCGCCTCGCCGTGGGGCTTCGCTTCTGATAGCGTCCCTTGAGGTTGAAACATCTCGCGCCAGGGGAGAACGCCATGAAACGGGTTGTGTCGCACACCGCCGCAGTCGTGCTGACTCTCGCCGTCCTCGTCTCGTGCTCCGTCGACCGGAGCAGCGGGGATCTGTCGGAGGTCACCGGGTACTGGCGGGGCGTGCCGCCCTCACAGGAAGCCATGGGGATGGAGCTCGTCTTCCTCATCGAGCAGGCGGGCGAGAGCCGTCTCGAGGCGACCGGCTACTGGCTGCTGAACGGAGCGGTCAACAACGAGTTCCCGGTCGACCGGGCCGTCTACCTGGGAGACGAAGCGGCGCTTGCGCTCGCGTACGGCGGCGCGACGTACGTCGCGACGGTCGACCCGAAGCTCGGCATCGCGCGCGGGAGCCTCAGCCGTCGGGACCACGAGGAGACGCTCCTCATGACCCGAGTCGAGTCGGGGACGCTCGAGGAGCTGACGCCGCGGTCGGGGATGACGGGAGCCGACTACCTGTACGAGACGCCGGAGGCGTCGGACGATGGGTGGGAGACCGCCTCGTTCGGCGACGTCGGCATGGACGGCGGCGTGGCCTCGGAGGCGGTTCGGGGCGTTCTGGACGGGAAGTACGGCTTCATTACGTCGCTCCTCGTTGTCCGCGACGACAGACTCGTACTCGAGGAGTACTTCTACGGCTCCGGCCGCGGTCAGCTGGAGCCGACGATGTCGGTGACCAAGTCGGTCGTCTCGCTGCTCGTCGGTGCCGCGATCGACCGGGGACTCATCGACGGTGTCGGCGTGCCCATCCTCTCGTTCTTTCCAACGCGTCGGGCGCAGGCGGCCGACGGATGGGAGGACGTCACGCTCGAGCACGTCCTGACCATGTCGACCGGTGTCGAGTGGCCGGTCGAGGTGAAGCAGGGTGGATACGTCGCGCCGTCCGACAGGTTCTCAGGTGTGCTCCAGCGACCGATCGCCTCGAAGCCCGGCATCCGTTTCGACTATGTCGGACTGAACGTCGAACTGCTCGCCGGCGTTCTTGAGACGGCGACCGGTGTGCACGCGGACATCTACGCGCGCGACGCGCTGCTCACCCCGATCGGGATCACCGAGTACGACTGGTCGAACCTGCGGTGGGAGGGACATCCTCTCATGGCCGGGTCGCTCCGACTCAAGCCCAGAGACATGGCGCGGATCGGGCAGCTCGTGCTGAACGGCGGGCTCTGGGACGGAAAGCGGATCGTCTCGGAGTCCTGGATCGAGCGGTCGACCGCCACGCAGATCGAGGAGGCGCCGGGCCGCGGGTACGGCTACCTCTGGTGGACGGGCGACTACGAGATGGCGGGGCAGACCGTACGGGCCGTCTTCGCGAGCGGCCTTGGGAGCAACTACATCGCCGTCCTGCCGGAGTACGACATGGTGGTCGTCACGACCGGGCGGAATGTGACGAACGGGCTCCATCAGGCGCCGCTCGACATGGTGCGGGACCACATTCTGCCGGCCGTCAGGCGGTAGAGCATCGGCGGCGACAGGTCGGCTTCGTCTCGCTTTCCACAATCATCACGAACTTACGGTTGACAGGATTCGGGCCATTCCGTAGACTCGCTGCTACATCGTATGCACTGTACGTTCGTGGGGGACATTCCGTCCGGCCGCGGCCGACGCTTCAGTCAGAAGGAACCGGGACCATGATTCTCGCGATTGGCACCATCACATAGGCCAGGAGAACACTCCAGTGGGGTATCGCAGCCGGGGGCTACGAGCCTCCGGCGTTTCTGCATTCTGGAGCCCTGGTTCGACGGGCCCCGGCGCGGTCGACCGCGTGGGGCTGTCACGAGAACCGGGGTGACGACGGACTCCATCGCGAGAAGGTAGAGAACCATGTGGCACGACGACTACATCCCTGACGAGGAAGAACGCCAGGTCGAGCATCTGCCCCTGCGGCAGATGATGAGCCGGGTGCTTCCCATGTTCAGGCCTCACCGGCGGACGCTGATCATAGCGGCCGCGCTCATGCTGGTCGCCGTCGGCGCCGAGCTGGCGGGCCCGCTGATCATCAGGCATGTCCTCGACGTGGACATTCCCGCGGCCGACAGGACGGGCGTCCTCTACCGGGGCATCCTGTACGCGGGGCTCTTCGCGATCGGGATGGCGGCCGCCTACGTGCAGGTCGTGATGGTCTCTCGCGTGGGGCTCTCGATCATCATGGAGCTCAGGGAGCAGGCGCTCTCGCACCTCCTGACGCTGTCGCTGGCCTACTTCGACAGAAACCCGCCCGGACGGCTGATGGCTCGGGTCGAGAGCGACGTCGAACGGCTGAGGATGCTCTTCAGCGAGGTCGCGCTCCAGCTCCTCAGGAACGCCGTGCTCCTGTTCGGGACCCTGGCCGTGATGCTCTTCGCGGACGCGAAGGTGACGCTCACGATCGTTCTGATCATGGCCCCGCTCGTTGTGGCCACGTACTTCTTCCTCCGGTACATCCGGAGGGCGTTCCGGACGATCCGGAAGCTCTACGCGAGGGTCTCGACGTTCCTGGCCGAGTACGTCCAGAACATCCCGATCCTCCAGATTTTCGGGTACACGGAGCGGGCGATCCTCGACCTGGCGCGGCTCAACAAGGACAAGTACTCGAAGGAGGTTCGGGTCTTCTTCAAGGAGTACGCGTTCTGGGGCGCCTTCTCGTCGATCGAGATCGCCGCCGTCATGGTCATCATCTACGTCGGCGCGAGGCATCTCTTCGGTGTCGTGATGACCGTCGGAACGCTGGTGCTCTTCATCGAGTACACGAGGAGGCTCTTCTGGCCGCTCGTCATGTTCTCGGAGCAGCTGGACTTCATCCAGCAGGCGTTCGCGTCGGCCGACCGCGTCTTCGACGTTCTCGACACGCCGTCGAGAACTCCGGACCGCCCGCACGCCACGGACGAGGTGCCGGACGACTGGAGCGAGATCGCGTTCGAGAACGTGACCTTCGAGTACGACGGAGGCGCACGTGCGCTCGACAACGTGAGCTTCACGATCCCGCGCGGGCAGCAGATCGCCCTTGTCGGGCTCTCGGGAGGCGGGAAGACGACGATCACGAACCTGCTGCTCAGGTTCTACGAGCCGACGAGCGGTCGCATCACCGTCGACGGCGTCGACATCCGGGAGTTCAAGCAGCGCGCGTGGAGGAAGAAGATCGGCCTGGTGCTTCAGGACATCCATCTGTTCCCCGGCACCATGATGGACAACCTGCGCGTGATGCGGGACGAGATACCGAGAGAGCATATCGACCGCGCGATGGACGTCGTGCAGGCGGGCGCGGTCGTCGAGAGGCTCCCGAACGGATACGACACAGTGCTCTCTGAGGGCGGCACGAACCTCTCGATGGGAGAGAGGCAGCTCCTCTGCTTCGCGAGAGCCATCGTCGATGACCCGGACGTGCTCATCCTGGACGAGGCGACCTCGTCGGTCGACCCGGCGACGGAGCAGCGTCTGCAGGACGCGCTCGACCACCTGCTGGAAGGACGGACCGCCGTCATCGTGGCGCACCGGCTCCAGACCATCATCAAGGTCGACAGGATCCTGGTGATGAACGAGGGGCAGCTCGTGGAGGAGGGAACCCACGAGGAGCTCTACAAGCAGGACGGCATCTACAGAGACCTTTTCGATCTCCAGTTCGCCTCGCACGCGCTGGAGGCGTGACGGCGACTCGCGTCCGACAAGGGACCGGGAGCAGAACGACACACGCTGGAGAGCTGAATAGAGAAGTCGGGACGGGCAGCGCAGGGGGCCCGGTGAGCCCCGAGGACATGAGTCCGGGCGCTCCCCCTCGCTCCCGCACCCGACGGAAGACGGACGAGCACAATGGAACAGAGACAGGACACGAAGCAGAGGAACGGGACGCGGGATTGCGGAGCGCCGAAGCTCACGTTCCGCGAGCACGTCCGCTGGCTGTGGGACTTCTGGCGCCCGCACCGGTGGGTGCTCGTTGCGCTCGGTCTCTTCACGCTCGTGTCGGCGTCCGTGGCCGTCGCCTATCCGCTGGTTTTCCGGTGGGTGATCGACAGGGTGTCCGGCATGTTCGAGGCGGGCGGCGAGGCGCAGGGTCTGAAGCAGGTGATGCTGATCCTGGGCGCGATCCTCATCGGTCACTTCATCTCGCGGCTCTATCCGGCGACGCGCGCGATGGTGAATGCCCGCCTCGAGCGGGACATCCGCGACAAGGTCTTCGGCGAGCTGATGGAGAAGGACTACCGGTTCAACAACCGGTTCCGGACGGGCGACGTCGTGACGAGGCTCACCGACGACATCGCGGAGTGGCCGAAGGTAGCGTGGTTCGCGTGTTCGGGCATCTTCCGGGCGGTCGAGTCGAGCTCGAAGCTCATCTTCTGCCTGGGGGCGATGCTCTATCTCTCCGGACGGCTGACGCTGCTCTCGGTCGTGCCGCTGCCGATCATGATGTGGGTCTTCTACAGCCTGCGCCACCGGATGCAGTACTACATGGAGGAGTCTCAGAAGAGCGTCTCGGCGACGAACGAGGTTCTCGAGTCGGTTTTCACCGGTGTCCGCATCGTCAAGGCGTTCGGAGCCGAGGAGGCACAGGCCACGAGGCTTCGCGACGTCCTGAAGCGCCGATTCGAGGTGCTCCTCGGGCTCGTCAAGTCGCAGGTCATCATGTGGTCGCTCGACACGTTCGCGAGCCGACTGGGGCAGATGATCGTCATCGCGTACGGCGGATACCTCGTCATCGAGGGCACGCTGTCGATCGGCACGATCTTCGCGTTCTACGTCTACCTCGACATGCTGACCGCGCCGATGATGGACATCCCGTGGCTCTTCATGACGGGGCAGCAGGCGTTCGTCTCGATCGACCGCGTCGAGCACCTGCGTCGCTTCCCCGTGACCGAGGTCAGGACGGGGGAGGAACCGGTCGACCGCGTGGACGAGCTCGCGTTCGAGGGCGTGACGTTCTCGTACGACGGCTCCCGGAACCACGTGGACGACGTCTCGTTCCGCGTCAAGGCGGGCTCCAGAGTGGCGGTCGTCGGACCGGTGGCGTGCGGGAAGTCGACGGTGCTCAAGCTGATCGCCGGCGTCATGAGTCCGACGGACGGCCGCGTGCTCGTCAACGGGCAGGCGATCGCCGCCGCCGACTGGGACACGTACCGGACGAAGATCGGCTACGTGCCGCAGGAGGCCGTGCTCTTCTCGAAGTCGGTCCGGGAGAACGTCCTCTTCGGCAGGGAGGTGCCGCTCGAGGCGCCCGAGTCCGACCGGATCGAGTGGACCGAGCGCTGCCTGTCGGTGGCGCAGATGGACGCTGATCTTGCGACGTTCCCCGCGGGGGTCGACACCGTCGTTGGTCAGCGGGGCGCGCTCGTCTCCGGCGGCCAGAAGCAGCGTATCGCCATAGCGCGGGCGCTCGCCGGCTGGCCCGAGATCCTGCTCTTGGACGACAGCACGGCCGCCCTCGACGCGAGGAACGAGGACCGGTTCTGGAGCCGTCTGGACACGGAGTTCGGGGGACGCATCACGTTCGTCGTCTCGCACCGACTGACGACGATCCGTCGCGCCGACTCCATCCTGGTTCTGGACGACGGGAAGCTCGTCGACCAGGGGGCGCACGAGGAGCTCATCGAGCGCTGCGGCATCTACCGGGAGTTCCTGCAGACCGAGCGCCGGAAGGAGCATCTCGAGATGGTGGCCGGAATGCGGCCGGCCTCTGAGGACGAGACGATGGGCGTGTAAGCGACGCAGGGGGCAGGCCTTCGGACGGGAGTCAGACGGTCGAGACCCGGCGGAGCCGTTCTCCGGCGGCGCATGTCAGAACGGGCGGGGCCATGAGGCTCCGCCCGTCAGCGTCTCCTGGCCACGTAGATGTCGGCCTCGATCATGACCTCGGTCGAGTCCATGAAGTGGTGGGCGAAGTAGATGTCTCCGGCGTCGTCGAGACACGGCTCCGCGGCGTAGTTCGAGATGATCTCGACGGGCGGGTTCCACCCGGCGCCCGAACGTGTGGAACGGAAGACGGCGGGACCGTGATAGCCGAGACCGCTGGCGCCCGTGTACCAGAGCTCGGTGCCGTCGGCGGTCACGAACGGGCGGCTCTCGGAGGCCGCAGTGTTGATCCCTGGTCCGAGGTTGACCGGCCCGCTCCAGGAGTCGCCCTCTCTCACGACGTAGTACAGGTCCGACGAACCGTATCCACCCGGAAGCTCCGCCCCGAAGTAGAGCGTCTCGCCCGACGCGTCGAGATGCCACTCGCCGACGTCGAGCTCCTCGTTGAGCCGCACGCCTGCGTTCCGCCAGTCCGTCCAGCTCCTCGCGCCCGACCGCTCCGCGTACCAGACATCGTGTTCGCCGTAGTTGCCGCCGCGGATCGAGCAGAACCAGAGGTCGTCGCCGTGAAGCGTCGGGCATCCCTCGAGCGACGGTATGCCGGAGAGGTCGACGAAGGTGGGTTCGTCGAGGGCGCGGCCGGCGCCGACCTCCCTTCCGTCCTCGAGGGCCACCCAGATGCCGGTGACGCCGTCGCCGACCTGTTGCTCGGCCGACAGCGAGACGTCGGGCGTGAACCAGAACAGGAAGAGGTCCCCGTCCGGCGAGACGTAGGGCGAGTCCTCTCCGCCGGCGGTGTTGACCGTACCCTCCAGCGGCTCCGGCTGCGCCCAGGAGCCGTCGTGAACGACCGGCGGGAAGTTGTCTGTCTGAGGTGTGACCTTGATCGCGCCGTCGGGGATGGCGGCGTATCTGTCCGGCGGCGACGACGGCCCGGTCGACGTGGCGCAGCCGGCCAGGCTCGCTGCGAGCGCGAGGGCGGCGATCAGCCCTCGGACGCAACGGTCGAGGGGCGGGGGGACCAGAGAGGGTGCGCCCGCTCCGGTGCACTCCGGATGTTCGCCGCAACCGCTGTGACGTCGGTGTTCTCTGTGCATCCTAACTCCCGAGGGCGTGCGATGTTCCCCCGTTCAGCGGGGGTTCTCTACGGCTTGATTCTTGCTTCTCCCAAGGCTATCATAGCAGTGGGAGGTACGAACAGAGACGATGTTGAGTCGCCGGAGCACCGTTCTTTTCATCTCGGCCGCGGTCGCCGCGGTTTTCGTATGCCCGGACCCGGCCTACGCTTACGTGGGACCGGGGGCCGGCTTCGCGGTTGTGGGTTCGCTCGCGATCGTCTTCGTGACGGTCTTCCTCGCGCTCGGTTCGCTCATATCGTGGCCGTTCCGGGCGCTCACGCGCGCCATCAAGGCCCGCAGGCTGCGGGGACCGGCGCAGGTGAAGCGGGCCATCGTCTTGGGCCTCGACGGGCTCGACCCTGTCCTCGCCAAGCGCTTCATGGACGAGGGCAAGCTCCCGACGTTCAGCAAGCTGGCCGAGGACGGCGATTTCAAGCCGCTCCAGACGGCCTGTCCATCGATGTCGCCGGTCGCCTGGTCGACCTTCGCGACCGGTGTCGACGCGTCCCGGCACAACATCTTCGACTTCCTCGACCGCGACGTGAAGACCTACCTTCCGATCCTCTCGTCGACCCGCATCTCGAACCCCGAGCGCTCCATCACGCTCGGGAAGTACCGCATCCCCATCGGGAAGCCGTCCATCCGGCTCATGCGGAAGTCGAAGACGTTCTGGAAGATCCTCGACGAGTGCCTCATCCCGTGCCACATCCTGCGCGTCCCGATCACGTTCCCGCCGGAGAAGCTCAAGAACGGCGTGCTGCTCTCGGCGATGTGCGTACCCGATCTCAGAGGAACACAGGGCAGCTTCACGTACTTCACGACCGACCGCGAGAAGGCGGGAGCGTACACGGGCGGCACCGTGATCCTCGTTGAGAAGCGGGACAAGGTCGTCTCGGGCGAGCTCCCGGGGCCTCCGTCTCCGTTCACCGACGATCACGAGCCGCTGACGGTACCGTGGACCGCGGAGATCGACGAGTTCTCGAACACAATCACCTTCGACTTCGACGGCGAGGAGCTCGTGCTTGAGCCCAGGCAGTACTCCGACTGGCTGACCGTCGAGTTCAAGGCGGGCCTCGGCGTCAAGGTCAAGGGCATCTGCAAGGTCTACGTGAACCGCATCAAGCCCGAGTTCGAGCTCTACGTGACGCCGATCAACATCGACCCCTCGAGCCCCGCGATGCCGGTCAGCGAGCCGTCGATGTTCGCCGACTACCTCTCGAAGCTCCAGGGGCCGTACGCCACGCTCGGTCTCGCCGAGGATACCTGGGCGCTGAACGAGCGCATGATCGACGAGCAGGCCTTCCTCGAGCAGACGTGGCTCATTCACGAAGAGCGCGAGGCGATGTTCTTCAACTCCCTGAAGAAGAACAGGAACGGTCTCACCGTCGTCGTCTTCGACGCGACCGACCGCATCCAGCACATGTTCATGCGCTACCTCGACCCGGCGAACCCGTCGAACCGGGACAAGGACACGGACCGCCACGCGGGGGCCATCGAGGAGCTCTACATCAGGATGGACGGGCTTCTCAGCCGGGTCCTCGAGCACGTCGACGACAACACGCAGCTCTTCGTCATCTCCGACCACGGCTTCAAGCAGTTCGCCCGGGGCGTCAATCTCAACACGTGGGCGCTCGAGAACGGGTACATGAAGGCGAAGCCGACCTCGAAGGGCGCGGCCGCGCTCGGCGAGGGGGAGGAACTCCCCGACGAGGTCGTCGAGACGGTCGGAGGCATGGGCGGAAGCTCGGGTGACGCGGCCGCGGAGGCCGAGGCCGACGCCGCCTGTGACCTGGGCGGGTACTGCGCAGGCACCGGCGGGAACGGCAGCGCCATCGGTGAGTATCTCTCGGACGTCGACTGGTCGGGAACGAAGGTCTACCAGCTCGGGCTCTCGGGCATCTACATCAACAGGAAGGGGCGCGAGGCGAAGGGGACCGTTCCGTCCGATGAGTACCAGGCCATCAAGCGGGAGCTCATCGAGAAGCTGACCGGTCTCAAGGACCCCGATACGGGGCAGATCGCCATCTCGTCGGTCTACGACACCGAGGAGATGATGAACGGTCCGTATGTCGGGAACGCGCCCGATCTGATCATCGGCTACAACGTCGGCTACCGCGCGTCATGGGACGCGGCGGTCGGCAAGTCCAGCGAGGCGGTCGTCGAGGACAACGTGAAGTCCTGGAGCGGCGATCACTGCATCGACTACAAGCTCGTGCCGGGCGTGGTCTTTTCCAACAGGAAGATCGCGGCCGAGAGACCGGGCCTCATCGACATCGGTCCGAGTCTCCTCGAGCTCTTCGGCGTGAAGGTACCTCCGTACATGAAGGGACGATCGGTCTTCCGTTCTTCCCAGAAGGCGACGGCGGAGGTATCGGGTGGAGGTGAGGAGTAGATGAGACGACACATGACGAAGCTGATGCTCATCGCGCTCGCTGCCGTGGTCGCCCTGGCCGGCTGCAGCTCCGAGGAGCCCCAGGAAGGCGCCCTCGGCGCTGAGGAACGCGAGGCGCTGGCCTCGCTCGGCTACGTGACCCGCGACGTCGGTGAGGGCCCGGGACAGGTCAGCAGGGAACGGCGCGTACTCGTGCTCGGCATCGACGGGATGGACTACGTGCTGACGTCGAGGCTGCTCGACGAGGGAAAGCTGCCGCACTTCAAGGCGCTGGCCGACCGGGGCGGTTTCAGCTCCCTTCTCTCGAGCATCCCGCCGCAGAGCCCCGTGGCGTGGTCGAACTTCATCACGGGCGCCGATCCGGGCGGACACGGCATCTTCGACTTCGTGCACAGGAACCCCGAGACGTATCTGCCGTACCTCTCGACCTCCAAGGTCGAGCCCGCTCCCGAGAAGGCCAAGCTCCTGGGCATCCCGGTCGCGAACCGGCTGGCTGTGCCTTTCACCGACTACGTCTTCCCGCTGGCCGGCGGCGCGACGATCAACCTGCGCCGGGGCGTCGCGTTCTGGCAGGTGCTGGAGCGGGCCGGCGTGCCCTGCACCATCTTCAAGATGCCTTCGAACTTCCCGCCGATACCGAGCGAGGAGGGGCTGGTCCAGAGCGTCTCCGGGATGGGAACGCCCGACCTCCTGGGAACGTACGGGACCTTCTCGTTCTACACGACCGATCCCTGGCGCGGCTCCGAGGACCTCTCGGGCGGCAACGTCTATCCGGTCGAGGTCGAGAACGGGGTCGTCCACGCGACGATCTACGGCCCTCCGAACGACTTCAAGGACTACGCGAAGATCGAGGAGCGGACAGGCGAGAAGGTCGCGTACGACGCGAAGAAGGTGTCGGTCGACTTCGAGGTCCACGTCGACCCCGAGAACGACGTCGCCAAGGTCGTCCTCGGCGGCCAGGAGGAGATCCTGAACGTCGGCGAGTTCTCGGACTGGATCGAGATCGACTTCACGATGGTCCCGTCGCTCGTCTCGGTCTCGGGCATCGCCCGCTTCTATCTGAAACAGGCGCATCCCGAGTTCGAGATGTACGTCTCGCCGATCCAGATCAACCCGGCCGATCAGGTGCTTCCGATCACCGACCCGCCGAGCTACGGCAAGGAGATCGTCGACGCCTGCGGCTACTTCTACACGCAGAACATGCCGGAGGACACGAAAGCGCTCGAGCACGGCGTCTTCGGTAACGAGGAGTTCACGAAGCAGTCGGGGATCGTCTTCGACGAACGCTACCGCTGCTACGAGTGGTGTCTCGACAACTTCGACGAGGGGCTGCTGTACTACTACTTCGGCTCGCTCGACCAGAGCTCGCATGCGATGTGGAGATGCATGGACCCGGCTCACCCGGCCTACGACCCGCGAGAGGACGCCGAGTTCGCTGATTACCTCGAGGACCTCTACGTGAAGTTCGACAGCGTCCTGGCCCGCACGATGGAGGAGGTCGACGAGAACACGACGCTCATCGTGCTCTCCGACCACGGGTTCGCGCCGTGGTACCGTCAGTTCCATCTGAACCGGTGGCTCTACGAGGAGGGCTATCTCGTGCTCAAGGACGGCGTCAGGCCCTCGAACGTCGAGTGGCTGATGGGCGTCGACTGGAGCCGCACAAGGGCCTACGGGCTCGGCATCAACGGGCTCTACATCAACCTGAAGGGTCGGGAGAAGAGCGGCGTCGTCAGCCCGGGTGCCGAGGCCGACGCGCTCATAGACGAGATCGCTGAGAAGCTGGAGTCCTACCGGGACCCGAAGAACGACAAGCGGGTCATCATCAAGGCCTACAAGGCATCGGAGACGTATCAGGGACCGCACGTCGAGACGGCCCCGGACATCGTGATGGGATACGGCTGGGGCTATCGCGGGTCCGACGCGACGGCCACCGGCGCGATTCCCGCGGAGATCGTGGACGACAATCTCAAGAAGTGGAGCGGCGACCACTGCGCCGACTACCACCACGTGCCGGGCGTGCTCTTCACGAACAAGCCCATCACGCACGACTCGCCGTCGCTCTACGACATGGCGCCCACCATTCTGACCGAGCTGGGCGTCGACAAGACCAGCTGGATGATCGGCCGGTCGGTGTTCAGATAGGCTGCGCGCAGGCCGGGACGGGCACGGTGCGCGGCGCCTGAGGGATGCAGCGAAAGGAGCGGTTCATGTTCGGCGGCGGAAGCATCAAGATCGACAAGGAGCTCCTCGAGAAGGTCAAGAAGTTCTCGAAGATCGCCGGGTACTCGTCGCCGGAGGAGTTCGTGACGCACGCCCTCGAGAAGGAGATCGCGAAGCTCGAGGAGTCGGACTCCGAGGACGAGATCAAGGAGAAGCTGAAGGGCCTGGGGTACATCTCCTAGCGCAGGGGAACGCGAACGATG
>WJMD01000023.1 GCA_014728125.1 Candidatus Effluviviaceae Genus V sp. | reverse complement strand
GATTACTTCGACACGAAGGGTAATCTCGAGTTCTACAGGAGTCTTGCGCAGGAGACGAGCGGCGACGTGCTCGAGCTCGGCGTCGGGACGGGGCGCGTACTGTTCGAGATCTGCAAGGACGGACGGGACGGCATCGGCATCGACAACGAGCCGGCCATGTTGCGCCAGGCGAAGATGAAGCGGCGCGTGGAGTGCCCGAACATCTCTGGACGCTGCCGGCTGCTCAAGGCCGACATGCTCTCGTTCGACCTCGGAAGGACGTTCGGGTTCGTCTATGCTCCGTCGGGTGGCGTGCAGGGAGACAGCGCGGAGGACCTGCGGGGGATCTTCCGGACGACGGCCGACCACATGGACGACGACGGCGTCTTCGCCTTCGATGTCTCGTCGCCGTGGTCGCTCCGTCGGGTCCGGTCGTTCAAGCCTGAGCGCGTCGAGCTGCCCGGCGGCCGCGTCGTCATCCGGTTCATCGCTCAGACGTGGAACGAGGCGGACGATACCACCTCGTTCGACATCCTCTACAAGGAACACCTGCCAGGCACGACGAGAACCGACTCGTTCGTCGAGTCCGCGACCATCGCCGTCGTCACACCCGAGCATGTCGCGGAGGCGCTGGGCTACGCCGGGCTCTCGCATCACGAACTCTACGGCGACTTCAAGCGAAGCCCGTACACCGACGAGAGCAAGTGGATGGTCGTCGTGGCGAGACGATGAGCGCTACGGTTTCTTGATGATCATCACCGGGTGCGACCCGCCCTGAACGAAGTCGTTCTTCCCGTGACTGAAGATCGCGTAGCGGTACTCGCCATCCTCCGCCTCGTCTGGGACGGTCACTCCGATATCGCCCGTGCTCCTGTTGGTGAGCTCGCGGCTCTCGAACACGTCCTCGTGCGGGAACCAGATGCTGACCGTGTCGCTGCCCGCCTGCCAGACGACGGTATCGCCCGGAGCCGCCTCGGCCGGTGCTGCGACGGGGATCTCGTCCACGACCGTGATGGGGATCTGGACCGTCTTCGGTTGCTGTGACATGAGACCTTCCTTTCAGGCGCGCTCCCGTTCCGGCTGAAGCGCATCGGCTGCCGCGTCAGGTCGCTCCGCGGCGTACTAGAGGAGTTCCTCCTCTCCACCTCGCTGGATAAGCCGCTCGTACTCGGTACTCGAACAGAGCGCTCTGAGTCCCGGGGTGCGCTCGATCTGCGCCCGGGAGTAGCCCAGCTCTACGGCCCTTCCGATCCACTCGAGCGCCGTCCCCCGTTCCCCCAGCACCTCGTACGTGTGTCCGACATGGAACAGGACCTCCGGGTCGTCCGGCGCCAGAGCCAGTGCTCTGTCGGCCCGCTCGAGCGCCTCCTCCCGACGTCCAAGCTCGCCGTAGTATGAGGCGAGGTGGGAGTGAGCGTGCGCGTTGTGCGGGTCGACGGCGCAGGCGTCCCGGGCCTTCTCCGCAGCCCGTCGGTACATCTCCATCGCGCGGTCCCGCTGTCCGGGCAGCCACAGATAGGCCGCGGCGGCGTTCCCCCAGACCCGATAGTCGCTGTCGTCCATCGAGAGGGCCCGCTCGTAGAGTTCGGCCGCGTCGGCGTAGCGTCCCTCCTGGAACGAGAGCGTGGCCAGGTTGGAGTAGGACGAGTAGTCCGGACGGATCTCGATCGACCGCGTCAGCGCCTCGCGGGCCTCGTCCCAGCGCTCGAGGTAGTAGAAGACGGCGCCGAGCGCCGAGTGGGCCGGTTCATGTCGGGGCGCGCTCGCAACGACCGCCTGGAGCTCGGGCACCGCGTCCTCGCACCGCCCGCGCATCGCCAGGAACACACCGAGGTCGTAGCGGCGGCGCCAGTCCGCCGGGCTCCGCGCGATGCCGCGGCGAAGAAGCTCCTCGGCCATACCGTTCTCGCCGCGCGCCTCCAGCGCCGACACGAGTCCCCGGCGCGCCTCGAGCGAGAGGGGGTCGGCGGCGAGGGCCTCTCTGAACGAGTCCGCGGCGAGGTCAACCTGCCCGCTCTGGAGCCGGATGTTCCCCAGGGTCACGTGGGGGAGCGCCAGGTCGGGAGCGAGCCGTGCGGCGAGACTGCACGACCCGACGGCGGCCGCGGCGTCCCCGAAGTCCGCCGTCTCGAGACAGAGCTCCCATCGAGCCCGTCCGAGAGCAGCATGGGCCAGGGCGAAGGCGGGATCGGCATCGACGGCGCGCTCGAGCAGGCGGACCGCGCTCTCCCGGCCTCCCGGTCGTACGAGCAGTCCAAGGCCCTCGATGTACGTCTCGAAGGCCGCCGGGACCGTCGTCCCACCGGGAAGTCCCGGTCCGTCCCCGTCACCGGCGACCTCGAGCATCGTCAGCACGCCGGCCGCCAGGCTGTCCTCGAGCACGGCGACGTTGCCGACCCGGTCGTCGAACTCCCGGAACGCGATGGTCTCCCCGTCGGTCGTGTCGACCAGTCTGAGACCGCAGTGAACGACGTCGCCCCGCCTGTCGAGCTGGCCGGTCAGTGCCAGGGTCGCCCCGGCCCTGGCCCTGGCGTCGGCCGGCTTCGTGATGCCCCGCTCGACGGCCATATCGACCGGGAGAACGACGAGACCGTCCTCGTTCTCCTGGAACGCGTGGAGCGTGAGGCCGAGATGGGAGAGGAGGCCCAGTCTGAGGCGCTCAACCCCCGCCGCGTCTCCGGTCCCCTCGAGCGGCAGGACCGCCACGATGCGCGGCGAAGGGAGAGGTCGGTCGACAGCGGACCCTGTGAGGACCTGCCGGACGGCCGGGTGTGCCACGAGGCCGAGCACGAGTGCCGCGATAGAGACCCCGATCCAGAGTCGGGCGCCCGAACGGGAGGTCCTCATCGTCCGTGTGACGGCGGTCCGGTCGGACGCCGGCGCTCCCGCGATCCGGTCGAGCTCGTCGGCGAGTGCGGCCGCGCTCTTGTAGCGGCGCTCGGGGTCCTTCTCGAGACACCGACCAACCACGCGCTCCACCTCGGGCGGGACGTCATCACGCAGGACGTGGACCGGCGGGGGCTTCTCCGTCAGTATGGAGTGGATCGTGCCCTGCGGAGTGTCGCCGCCGAAGGGCGTCGTCCCCGTCAGGAGCTCGTAGAGCGTGACCCCGAGCGACCAGATGTCGGTCCGCTGATCGACGTCGCCCCCGGCCTGTTCGGGCGACATGTACGCGGCCGTCCCGACGGTCGTTCCCGCGACGGTCAGTCCCTCTCTCCCGGCCAGCTTCGCCAGCCCGAAGTCGAGAATGCGGACGCCGCCGTCGTCCGTGATGAAGATGTTGGCCGGCTTGACGTCCCGGTGGACGATCCCTCGTTCGTGGGCCTTCTGGAGCCCGCGGGCGACGGCCGCGGCGACACGCACCGCCTCGAGCACCGGCAGGGGTCCTTCCTCGAGACGCTGCTCGAGCGTCTGCCCGTCGTAGCAGGCCATGCAGATGTAGAGGCGGCCGTCGTCGGTCTCCCCGATGTCGTGGACCGTGCAGATGTTCCGGTGGTTGATCGAGGAGGTCGTCTTCGCCTCGCCGATGAAGCGCTGCTTGGCGGCCTCATCGCGGGTGAGCTCGGGGGGCAGGAACTTGAGCGCAACCTCGCGATCGAGATGGGTGTCGACGGCCCGGTAGACCACGCCCATGCCGCCCGAGCCGATCTTCTCGGTGATCCTGTAGTGTCCTACGAGCCGGCCGATCATGCTCTCACCCCGCGCCGGCCCCCGGCGTCAAGGCCAACGCGACGACCGGTGGCCGGGTCGAGCGCGGGTCACCCGCCTCGGGCAGAGGACAACGCTCTTCGGTCAGACGGCGGAAAGCGGATGGTTAGCGTTCACTAACCAGCATAGCAGATGAAGCTCGGGAAGCGCAAACGAATCGCGCGGGAGGGCTTCATCCGGGCTTCGCCGCGACGTCGACCGGACCGGTGTGCGACGCCTCCCGGAGCGCGCCAGGGGCGGCCTCTGGCGGCCGCCCCGTCGGTCGTCACGGGTGCACGGCTGTCCGGCTATCCGTCCATCCCGCAGTACAGGTCGATCTGCGTCCGAAGGACGTCGAGGCTGGCATCCCAGAAGCTCTTCGAACGGACGTCGATGCCGTACTCTGAGGCGATCTCCGGTATCTTTCCCTCTCCGGTGCTCCTGAGGAGCTCCTTGTAACGGGGGATGAACTCGTCGCCCTTCTCCTCGTAGATGGCGTACACGCCGAGTCCGAAGAGGAGCCCGAACGCATAGGGGAAGTTGTAGAAGCTCAGTTCGTGCGAGTAGTAATGGGGCTTCCAGAGCCACATGTAGCTGTTGAGATGCTCCTGGTCGAGCCCGTCCCCGTACGTCTGCCGCTGAGCATCGAGCATGATCTCGCAGAAGTCGTCGGCCGAGAGCTCCGCCTCATCACGTCTCCTTATGACCTCCGACTCGAAGAGGAACCTCGAGTAGATGTCGACGATGACCTGGCTGCCGTTGACGAGCTGGTTCTCGAGAATGCCCAGCTTCTCCTCCTTGGTCGCCGCCGCGAGAGCCGCGTTCGTGACGATCGTCTCGCAGAAGATGGAGGCCGTCTCGGCCAGCGGCATCGGCGAGCCGGATCGAAGTCTGGGAAGACCGACCTGACAGTGATTGTGAAACCCATGCCCGAGCTCGTGGGCGAGCGTCGAGACCTGGTCGAAGCTCCCGTCGAAGTTAGCGAGGATGCGCGACTCGTCGACCTTCGGCACGCGCATGCAGTAGGCTCCGCCCGTCTTGCCGTCTCTCGGCTCGGCATCGATCCAGTGCTGCTCGAAGGCGTTCTTCGCGAAGTCGGCCAGTTCGCCGGTGAACGTCCCGAACTGTGAAACGATGAAGTCGCGGGCCTCGTCCCAGCTGTAGGAGAGCTCCGCGCTGCCCGTCGGTGCCGTGAGATCCCACCACGCGAGCTTCTCCTTCCCGAGCTTCTTCGCCTTGCTCCGGAAGTAGCGACGGAAGTCACCGAACGAGTCACGCATCGAGGCGAGCAGTGCGTCGAGCGTCTCGCGGTCCATTCGGTTCTGCTGGAGCGTCTTGTCGAGGACGCTCTCGTGCCCGCGCCGCTTCGCGAGCGTGATGGCCGTTCCCTTGACGCAGTTGAGCGCGAACGCCACCGGCTCGCGGACCCGCTCGTACCCCGCGAGCTCGGTCTCGTAGGCCCTTCGCCTGACGCTCTCGTCGGGCGAGTTCGACATGTTGCGTATGACGGTGATCGGCAGCTCCTCGGTCTCGCCGCCGGGCTTCTCGAAGGGCATCTTGAGCTGGCTCGTCACCGTGCCCTGGAGCTTCCACATTGCGCCGCCGCCCGACACCACGAGCTCGGACGCGAGGTCCTCCAGCGGCGTCTCCATTCGGAAGCGGCTCTCCTCCGCTATGTCGGCCAGCGCTACCCTGTGCTCCTTCGTCACGGGCGCCTTCTCGGCGATCTCGTCGAGCGACGACTCGAGGGAGCCGACCCACGCCTCGAAGCGCACGAGGATCTTCCGGGCGCGGATGCTGACCTTCTCGAGCTCGCTCATCCGCCGGGCAGCCGTCTTGTTGTACGAGTCGGTCGTAACGAAGCCGTAGATGTACGCCTCGAGCGTCGCGCGGAGCCGGAGCGTCTCGTTGAGCTTCGTGATGAACGCGTCGAGGACGTCCCCGGCGTGTTCGGTGTCGTCCGGCGGCCGTTCGAGCTCGCCGATGTGGTGCTCCTCGATCATCTCGTCGAGCTCGCCGAGCTGCTTCTTGAAAAGCTCGAAGTCGGACTCGAAGTCGTCCGACTCAAGGCTCCGGTAGACGCTCGCAAGGTCCCAGTGAGGCAGTCGTTCGTTCTTCGGCATAGCATCCTCCTTCTTGGCGCCGTGAATCGTTGTCGTAGTGTATCATGGCG
>WJMD01000022.1 GCA_014728125.1 Candidatus Effluviviaceae Genus V sp. | reverse complement strand
GTGAGGCTCCGGCGCTTCTCTTGTTCCGTGCGCTCGGGAACGCCGCGCGTCTCAGCGGGCCATCACGAGGGAGGTTCGCGCCGTTCCGGCACTACAGGTCCCCCCAGGACGGACGCAGAAGAGACGTCCGCGACGAGATCGCCCGAGCCCGGCAGCGGGACCCCGGGCCCCAGTGCGAGATGGCGAGCTGGCAGGAGTGTGTCGCGTCGACGCGAGAGGAACCCCCGACGACGACCCTGGACGTGAAGGCGAGCGGACCGTGATACAGATCGACGGCGGAACCGCAGCAAAGCCGCTGCCGCGGGCTTTCGAAGAACGTCCAACTCACCGGGACGACGTCGGCGCCCTTCCCTGCCACCAGGCTCTCCCGGTCCCCGCCGTCCTCGAAGACGCACTCTTCGAAGCTCCTCCGTGCGGACGGTTCCCGGAACGGGAATGCCGCCAGGCGTTGTGACGGAGGATCACGCGGCTTGAGACCGGTGCGGCGCCGGTGAAGACCGGGAGTGCCGAGACGTCGTGGCATTCCCTGAACACGACGTCAAGGAGGGGCGGCGCCGAGCTTGAGCTGCGGTCCGCTCAGTCCTCTCCATCATGCATGCTGCAGATGGCGAAGACACAGTTCCTGAAGGTCGGCTTGCTCCCCGGCCAGACGCTTGCTCCCCCTCCCCCGCGCGTGCACCTGCAGGCGTGGCAGAGGAGGTCGCTGACGAGGACAATGAGTCGATACGGCAGGAGAGACACCGCCGAACGAGCCTCCCAGCCCGCGGACCGACATCACAGCATGCTCGGAACAGGCGGTTCTTGAGGACCCCGGTCCGACCCTTCCCGCATGCACCAGCCGAGCTGTAACCTCAGGGGCCGCCGTCGGCGTCGCCCCCGGACGACGTCGAGGTGATCATGGTGAGAGGCGTCTGGTGCGCGAGGCGGGACACGGATCGCGGTGCACGCAGGGCGCGGCCCTCTTCGATGAGCCACCGGGTGACCGACCGACACACCGCGACGACCACGCGATGAGCCCCGTTCGCGTACAGGTCAAACAGAGACGCCCGCGGCCGTTCGGCCGCGGGCGTTGATCCCGATCGCAGGCTGAGGCGCGGAAGCGCTAGAACATGAACGAGACCGCGATACGGTGCGAGGCGTCGAGATTATCATGCGGGAGATACGCGTAGTCGACCCGTGAGTCGACCTCCTGGCTCGTCGGGAAGTGCACGCCGAACCCCGCGGTCAGCCCCTCCTCATCGTACCCGAGCCTGTAGCCGAGACGACCGTACACGTAGATGGGACCGGTGTGGAACGTGTACTCGGTCCCCATGTTGATGCGGCTCATGCCGTTGGCGGTGTAGCGGTAGTCGCCGGCAACGACGACCCTGTGCGTGACGACGTCGTAGACCCTCATTGACGCGCCGACCCGGTAGTTCATCGGCAGCGAGAAGTTCTCACCGAAGTTCGTCTCGGACCCGGTATTGGCCCAGCGGTTCTCCGGCCCGACGTTCATCACGGCGGCGCCGAGCCTGAGGTTCCTCATGCGCGTGTCCCACAGGACGCCGAAGTCGGCGGCCATTCCCTCACAGAACGCGTCGGCCAGCGCCAGATGGTAGTACTTGATGGTCGTCGCGGCGGCCAGGCGGTCGCTGAACTCCCAGCAGTAGGTCCCGCCCCAGCACATGTCGCCCGCGTCCACGTTGTCGATGATCCCGATGCCGAACTCGCTGTCGGGGTCGTAGTACTCCGTCTTCTCCTTATAGGGCGGCATCTGCATGATGGTCCAGCTCATGGCGAAGACGCCGGGGATGTAGCTGTGCCTGAAACCGTAGCTCAGGTGCTGATAGGACACGCCGGCCGGCCAGGTCGAGTGCGAGATGTTGATCTGGCTGCCCTCGAGGAACATGAGTCCGGCGGGGTTGTAGAAGACGCAGTTGGCATCGTCGGCGAGCCCGGTGAACGCGCCCCCCATGCCGATCTGTCTCGTCCCGCCGTCGACCTCGAGGAACGCGGCGAGGTGCGTGCCGACGCCGGATGCGCTCGCTGTCGACGCGCACACGAGGAGAAACGCAAGCAGCACGCCCGCGATCACATAGAACCTGCGCAAGAGGGTACTCCTTTCTTGTATCCGCGCTCGCAATGGTCACCGGCCGCTTCGTCAGGCCCAGGGCCGGACGCCGGGGGGCTCAGGTCGGAGCGCGTTCTCTAGAACTCCACCGTGGCGCCCACTCTGTGGACGCCTCCGAGGAGTCCGAAGTCGGTGTAGCTGTAATCGACCCCTACACGCCCGACGCCGCCGATGGTCAATCTGGCGCCCGCGCCAGCGGTGAAGCTCTCCTCGTCGTAGTTCATCTTGTAACCGGCACGCAGGTAGTACCGCCTGTTCAGCGTGTACTCGGCACCGACGTTGACCTTCTCCGACGTGTCCGACGGGTGGCGAAACTCGGCCGCCACCGTGACGGTCTGGTTCGCGTCGTCGATCACGTCCATCGACACACCGAACTTGAACGTCGTCGGGACAGGCACCGGCTCATCGATGTACGTCGCGTCGGCGCCCATGTTCTGGATGCAGAGTCCGATCCTCAGTGACCGGAAGCCGGTATCGTAGAGCGTGCCGAAGTCGCCGACGAAACCGTCGACTGAGTAGTCCTCGAGCCCCTCGACACCGAGCGCCGAGAGATCGCCCAGCCCCGAGTGGAACCATCTCAGGGTACCGCCTGCGGCGAACCGGTCGGTCAGGATCCGGGTGTAGGTCAGTCCGACCGCGAAATCCGACGGCTGAAAATCGACGCCCACACCGTCGGGATTATCGGCCGTGAGTATCGGCATCGAGTCCATCTGCAGTGACGTCACGCTCACACCGACGATACCCGGGATGAAGCCGGGACGCATTGCGAATCCCGCAAACTGATGCGTGATGTCGCCGGGCCACGTCCCGTAGGTGAAGAGAGCCGTCCGTGTCGTGACAGTCCTGAGACCGGCAGGATTCCAGTAGAGCGATTCCACGCCCTCGGTTGCGGCGACCATCGCCTCGCCCATCGCCGTACCACGCGGTCCCGCCCCGATTTCAAGGAACTGGAATCCGACCGTCCCGACCTTCTCAAAAATCTCCACCGCCGAAGCCGGCCCTGCAAGGAGCCCCACGACGACGAGGGTTACAAGCAGTCTCTTAGTCAACGACGATCCTCCTTCCGCCGGCCGCGCAGGTCTCCGCCGTGGGTCGGCGAGCCGGCGACGCGCTTACTTGACGATGACGAACTTGCCGATCTTCTCACCGACCGGGGAGTCGATATGGTAGAGATAAACGCCGCTGACGATGATCTGGTTGTTCCTCGAGATCATGTTCCAGCAGGCGTCGCCACCGGTCTCCTCGGCATCGACGTACAACGTCTTCACGAGTTCGCCACCCAGTGAGTAGATGCGCACGACAGCGTCGCGCGGCAAGTTCTGGAAGCAGATCTTCTCGCCCGTCGGGTCCGTTTCGTCCGGGGCGAGATTCCAACGCGAGATGTACTCGTGGTTGACGTACGGGTTCGGGACGACGCGCACCTCGTCGAGCGTACCCTGAACATCCGAGTTCGGGATGACGACCGACTTGACCTGGCTGTACTTGCCGAAGTGATAGACGGTTCCACCTTCCTCGGTCCAGGTGCTGTCGTACGCGGTGACCGAGTACCAGTACGAGAAGCCGTTCTTCACGAGGGTGTCCGTGAAGGCGTATTTGCCGATACCGTCGAGTCCCGTGTCGTACTGATCGAGCTCGACTCCGCCGTCGCCGCGGTCGATGTCGAGGATGAGCTGCCAGTCCTGATCCCTGGGCTCGCTGGACTCCCGGGTCCAGCCCACGGCCTTCCACACCTGATAGCCGAAGAAGTCTCTCTCACGTGTCAGCGGATCGGCGATATCCTCCGGGTAGTCGTCCCACTCGATCCTGACGAAACCGTCGCCGGTCGTTATCGACTGGTTCGGAGGGGGCGGCGGCGTGTCGGCCACCCAGTTGATCCTGACGCTGTCGACAAGTTCTCCCTCGCAGTCCGGCACGGTCGACTCCTTGCCGGAGAGCCCGTTGTAGATCTGCTGGGCGGTCGCCGCGTTCTGCAGCATGCCGTCGTAGCCCTGACCGGCAACGAACGCGTACTGGAACTGAAGCGTGTCGCCCGGCAGGATCTCCCGGAAGGGACCGGCCGAGAGCATCATGCGCCAGTCTTGCGGCGCATCCGCGTCGCGGTCGATGTTCACGCGCCACTCATCGTCCTCGTCGATCTGGCCGTCGCCGTCGTTGTCCTCGAGGTCGCGGAGAGGAAAGTCGGCGGGACCGCGCAGGTAGCGGTAACGGTCCTGGTCGTCGTCGGGATCCTCTGTTCCACTCGACCAGATCTCGAAGGCGTGAACACGGACCCTGGTCGGAGCGCCGGGAAGCTGCCCCGGATCGAGCGTGTCCGGATCGGACGTCGGATGTCCGAGGAACATGCAGCCGAAGTACCCGTCGGTGATGTTGCCGTCCTCACCGTACGGGTCGTCGTACATGTAGCAGAGCGTAATGGCGAGCGTGTCGGTCTTCGTCGGATCGTTGGGATTCGGCGTGGTGATCAGCGTGTCCGCGAAACCGCCGCGGTCGTCGTTGTAGTAGAGGATCTCGTCGCTGTCGGGACCGGCGTCGGCGTCCACCATGAAGCCGACGTAGGCCATCCGAATGGTGTCCTCTCCGATGTTGATCACCTTGTAGTCGATGCCGACGAAGTCGTCCGTCAGCTCGCTCGTCCACTGATAGCTCTCCTGGATGACCCTGAGCCCGAGACTCCTGTGCGGGTCGCTGTCGTAGAGACCGTCGGTGTTGACGATCTCCTCGTAGGTGTCCTCATACTCCATCCGGTACATCTGCTGGGAGACGGCCGCGAAGTCCTCGTCGATCAGACCGTCACCGTCGTTGTCGATACCGTCGAGCGGGTCCTCGTCGTACCAGATGAAGGGGTCGTCCGGGTTGTAGATATGGTCCGCGCAGTCGCCGTCGTCGTCCGTCAGGCGGTCGCCTCCGGCCGCGCCCTCCCAGGCTTCGAAGATCCTCTTGAGGAGGTCGTCGTAGTCCGGCCGGAACTCCAGCTGGTAGACCGCCGCCGACACGAGTGTATCCGGCTCGCCGGTGTTCTCGTTCGGCACGATCCCGCCGACCCAGAGACCTGCGCCATAGAGGTACTCGATGTTGCTGCCCGCGGGCCACTCGCCGGACGGTGCATCGGGCTCGTAGAAATACAGCTTGCCGAACACGCCGAGGTTGCTGACGTGCAGGAGAAGCTGCCCGACGTTGTGAAACCGACCATAGTGGTCGACCACACGCGTGCCCATGTGAAAGTCGCTGTCCGCGACATGATCGGGCGCCATGGCAGCCGCCGGCGACGCTCCGATGGTCGCCAGCAGAGCGACCGCCGCCGCCACGAGGGCGAGGCCCCGTCCGGCGCGCTGCAGACGGCCGCGGCTTGCTGCCGCGCTCCAGCCGATCTTCATCAACTTCCTCCGCTCATTTCGAAGTAGTCCTGCTCGAAGCACCGGGAGCACCAGCGGGCGCACGAAGCGCCCCCTCCGCTCCCGGCGCCGGATTCTCTCACTACCAGTCGAAAGCGACACCGATGCGGATGAGTCGACCCTCCTGGTAGACGGACGGGTCGTTCAGAGGCTCGAGACGCTCACGTCCCTCCGCGTCGGTCTCGACGTAGGCTCCGCCCAGCTCTCCGGTCATCGTGTAGTACTCGGCACCGTAGGTACCCAGGCCGACGATGTTCCTCTTGTCGAAGACGTTCAGCGCCTCGAAGAACAGCCGGAACTCCTGACCGTAGAGCTGGTACTTCTTCGTTCCTCGCAGGTTCAGGATCTGATGGGAGGGCTTGCGTCCGGAGTTGACCTCCTCGGGCTCGACCTCCTTCTGACCCAGAACGACAGGCGTATACGGCGTTCCGCTGCCGTAGTTGTAGTCGAACGTGACCTCCCAGTTGCCCGGGTCGCTGATGAAGAGGAAGCCGGTCACGGTGTGCCGCTCGTCCCAGTCAAGCGGGATCTCCTTCAGGGGCTGTCGCGGCAGACCCTCTGCCTCGGCTCTGGCGCCCGCGTTCTCGTCGGACGACACGCCGGTGGCCTGCAGCCAGGTGTAGGTGAAGTTGCCCGAGAAGAAGTTCGAGAACCGCTTGTTCAGCTTGAACTCGATGCCCCGGACCGAGGCGTAGTCCTTGTTGACGTACGTGTAGACCGTACCCTCGGTCGTACCGCGGTCGTACTCCTCGGTCGCCAGAAGGCCGAAGATGTCCTTGTAAAAGCCCGTCACGTCCATCGCCAGGTTCTTCGAGAACTGATGTTCCGCGCCGAACTGGTACGAGGTCGTGACCTCGGGGTCGAGACCCGAGTACCCGATGATGCTCCCGGCCGACGCGCGGTCGAGATTCTCCCCCGCCTCGTAGTAGGCCGTGAGACGCGGCATCTGGTAGAAGCGCCCGTAATGGAAGTGGAGCGCGTCGCGGTCACTGATCGGGTGCGCGATGCCGAGTCTCGGCGAGAGCACGGCGTCCACACGCTCGCGCCAGATCTGACGCTCGCCGACGCTGGACGAGGGGCCCGGGTCGGACCAGTCGAGTCTCAGCCCCGCTCGGACGATCATACCCTCGTAGCGCATCCTGTCCTGCACATACATCGCACCGTGGCTCGGGAAGCCCTTGAAGAAGTTGTGCTGGTAGCGCTCGTCGGTGTTGAGCGCGCGGTCCCAATCGAAGAACTGGAAGTCCTCGGCGAGCGTATCGGACGGACTGCCGACAAGCGACAGAAGATGACCGAAGTCGAGTCTCTTGACGTCGAGCTCGTTGTAGACGACCTCGACACCGGTCTTCATCTGATGCGTCTCGCTCGCCTGGTTCGTCAGATCCGCCTTGAAGGTCGTCGCACTGGTGACCTGCTTCGACCAGGACAGGTTGTCGCCCCACACCCGGTAATACCCGGGCTCCGGGTTCAGGTCGCCGTCCGAATCGGGGTCGGTGACCCTGCCGCCCGGCAGATAGGGCTCCCACCAGTAGTCGTTCGGATCCTCGTACAGCCAGTAGTTCTCCTCGGTGTCGAACCGGGCGAACTTGACCGTGTAGAACGTGGTCGGCGACACGTTGTCGCGCCACACGACCTTCCGCTGGGTGAACTCGGTCTCCCGGTGAGGCGTGTGTTCGGCGGCGTTGTAGTACTTGTAGGTCGTGTCGAGCGCGACGTGCGACCAGTCCTCATACTCCTGGGACCAGTACCCCTCTCTCGAGTAGCTGTGGCTGTAGAAGTCCCGCACGGTCTGCGAGTAGAGGAACTCCGCCGTCATCTTCTTCGTCGGCGTCACGAACCAGGAGAGCTTCGCCTGGCCGGAGCCCAGCATCGACTGGCGCTCGCGGAACGTGATGCCGAACGGCAGCTCGTGCTGCTCCCTGACCTCGTTCGTTTTGAGATACGTGTCGGAGAACTTGCCCTCACCCGAGACGTAGTAGCGGAACTTCTCGGTGAAGAGCGGACCGCCCATGCCGAAGGAGATGTTGTCGAAGTTGTCGTAGGTCCGCTCGGGCGCTCCGTAGTCGTCGGTCATGTACTTGATCTCGCCCGAGAAATCGCGGCCGCCCTCTCGCGTCTGGAGGTTGATGACGCCGGACTGCACGTTGCCGTACTCGGCGTCGAAGCCGCCGGAGAGAAGCTCGAACTCGGAGAGCGACGACAGGCTGACCTCGAGGTTGCCCGTGCCGCTCGCACCGTCGGTGATCGCGATACCATCGACGTACATCTTCACCTCGGAGCTTCGTCCGCCGCGGACGTGGATCTCGCCCTCGTGGACGATAACACCGGGCTGGGTGGCGATCGCCTCCTGGACCGTGTTGATCGGACGGACCTTGACCTCTTCCTCGTCCATGCCGCGCCGGGTCGTCGTGTCCTCGGTTTCGATCATCGGGCGCTCAGCCTCGACGACGACCTCCTCGGCCTCGAAGACGGTCGGCTGGAGGTTGAACTCGATCTCGGTCGTCCGATCCTGTTCGATCACGACGTCCGTGATCTTCTGCTGCTCGTATCCGATGAATGACGCCTGCACGACGTACGTGCCGACGGGCACGAGGTCGATGAGGAACTCGCCCTGCTGGTTGCAGGCGCTCCCGTATCCCGTCCCCACGACAGAGACGTTGGCGAAGGCGAGCGGGTTCCCGGTCTCCGCGTCGTACACCGTACCGGCGATCTTGCCGGTCCCCTGCTGTCCGAGCGCCGGCGCCGCCGCCACGAGCAGAAGCAGCAGAGCAACGGCGATGGTGCGTGCAGAGCCACGCTCCCGGGACATCGGTCTCGGTAGTCTCATGGTCTCATCGTCTCCTTAGGGGGTCATCCGGCATCAATGGATACACGGCTCCACCCGCGGGAACGGGCGAGCGCCGGTCGCTCTTCCTCTCACTAGGCATAGTACACTCGCCACCGGGGGTTGTCAACAGGTTTTTCCTCACCCTAAGCTACGACTGCACGCTCAGTTGCGAGCTTTTCGGCGTCCGCTTTCTCGTGCTCCGTGAGGCCTCCTTCATCGAGCTCGACGCCCCACGCGTTCTCGAATCCCAGACGGACCGCCCGCGCCACCTCGTCGAAGCTCACGGGACGCCCCAGCTCCCGCTCGAGGGTCGTCGTCTTCGAGCGGAGCGCGCGTCGGAAGATCTCGCGCTCCCGCTCACTGCGCGCCCGCTGAACCTCGGCCAGCTGTTCGTGCGTGGCGTCGATGAGGAGCGAGCCGTGCTGGAGCAGCGCCCGGCCGACCCTGCGCTGGGCGCTCCCGACGAGCTTCCGTCCGCCCACGACCACCTCGTAGCGGCCGGCGCTCGCGAAGCACGGGGGACTGGCTCCCTCGCCCCGCGACCTCGGGTCCGACGCGACCTGCGCGAGCTCGGCCCTGAGCCCCAGGAGCGAGAGCCCCGCCACAAGAGCCTGCGCGATGGCCAGATAGGCCTCCATGATGGTCGTTCCGAGCGGCGGCACCCCCGAGGGACCGACCACGCTGTAGGTCAGTTCGCCCGCGTGCAGAACGGCCCGTCCGCCGGTCGGCCTGACGACGACACCAAACCCTCTCCGGCGGCACTCGTCGATGTCGAGCTCGCGTTCGATGTCCTGGGAGTATCCGGTGGAGACGGTCGGTGGCTCCCAGCCGTAGACACGCACCGTCGGCGGCGCCTCGCCCCGGTTGACCGCCGCGAGCACGGCCTCGTCGACCGCCATGTTTACGGGGCCGCTCGAGGTACCGGAGTTGAGAAAGCGCCACGCTTCCACTACGAACCTCTCCGCTTGAGGACCTCCGCCGGGAGGACCCGTGTCTGGGGGGCCATGGAACTGCCTTGAAGCGGCGCGGCCGTCCGGTCGACCGCGCCAGGGGGCAGGACGATCACTCGATGATGTGGAGCCAGTCGCTCAGAAGGAACGAGATCCTCCCGATCAGGAGCGACACGCGCCCCATCACCGTGTATCCGAACGATGCGCCGAAGGCGACCATCAGATACCAGATACCGAGCTTCGCCACGGCGCCGAGCGCTCCCTTATGCTCCTTGGAGAAGAAGAAGTAGATGAGCACCGAGATGACGCCGACGATGGCCACGATGTTGAAGATGTTCAGCATGGCGCCGCCGCCAGTGATCGGCGTCGCCATCGTCGCGTAGATCTGCTCGACGAAGTCGCCCTGCGCGAATCCCGTCAGGTTGACGGCCGCGTACATGCCGACGATGAAACCGAGTGCCCATCGGGAGAGCCACGACAGCTTCGGGAAGAAGCGCAGGAGCATGAAGACCGCGAGGATCCCGGGGAAGACCCGCCACCACATGACCGGGTCGCCCGAGTCGCCCGGAAAGAGCGCCTGGAAGAGCTTGGGCTTGAGCGTGTTGTGATACAGCATCGCCAGCCAGTAGGCGGCCCCGAGGCCCACGAAGAGGCTCTCAGCGAACTTGTAGAGCGGATTGTCCTTGTACAGGAAGCTGTAGATGGCGATCGTCAGAAGCGCCGCCACCCAGTAGCCCCACACCACGGAGGCCGGGGTGCCGGGCGGGCCCCTGAAGATGAGCTCAAGGTACTCCATGCCTTCCTAGCTCGCTTCCTGGCCGGACTTCCGGCGGGTGAAGAAGAACACGACGTTCCCGAAGAGGATGAAGAACACGATCAGACCGTGGACGACCGACTGGGCGTCCATGCCCGCGGTCGCGTCGGCCGGGTATTCGACCAGCATCTCGTACTCTGCCGCTCCCTTCAGACCGCCGAGGAGACCGAGCAGCTGTCCGCTCTGCACGTACGGGTAGAAGTTCGGCGCCCCGACCGCTGTCGTTCCCGAACCGACGCGTACGTCGAAGCGCGAGACGACCTGCTGCACCCACTCGCGCGTGCCGGGCGTCCCGGCCGAGACCTCCAGTACGATGGCGATGTCGTCGAAGTTCTCAACCTCCTGCATGAGCGGCAGGTCCCGGACGGGCGTGCCGTAGTAGTCGCTCGGGAACGTGTTCGGGATACTCGAACCCATCCCCAGAAGCACGACCGGGCCGCCGGTCATGTAGCCCAGATTGACGAAGTCGACACCGTACTCCTTGTCGTACTCCTCTGCCAGCGGCGTCAGGGCGGCCTCGACGAGCGGCGGCGATGCGGGCCAGAGACAGGCGACCACAACACGGAGGTCCTTCTTGAAAGCGTGCCTCAGCATCGCCTCGGTCATCGGCTGCAGCTCGGGCATCGTGTCGGGGCTGTAGTCCCCTCCGAAGAGCACGATGGAACCCGGGGGCAGCTCGTCGACCGCCTCGTAGAGGCGCTCAACGGGCGGCGACGTGCTCATCGGCAGCCTGAGCGGCTGGATGAGCGGCCACCCGACCGCGATGAAGATCAGGGTGAAGATGATCCGGCGGTCGATGCGCCGTATGTCGAAGCCCTTCGTCTCGGCCACGCGGCTACTTCTCCCCGCCCAGATACGAGCGCTCGATCCCCAGGATGATGCGCAGTCCCATGGCCATGACGCCGAGCGCGGCACCCATCAGGATCCCGCGGAAGGCCGCCATGTTGGGATACTCCATGATCACCTCAGTCAGCCACGGAAGCTGGGCCTTCTCCGGCAGGTTCTGGGTGAGCGCCTGCCCGAGCGGTACACGCCCCAGCATCACAATGATCGCGGCGATAAGCAGAAGACTCGCCTCGGCCGACCTGAGTCTGAAGGCGCGGTAGGCCGCGGACGCGATAAAGAAGGCCAGCAGTGAGAACATCGTCGCCTGGAGGGGCACCTGCATGTTGAGGAACATCCAGTTGAAGTACGATCCCTCCTCCACGGTGCCGACCATCTCGTTCGGCCCCAGCGTCTCGCCGGGCCAGAGCCCGAACCACAGCATGACGGCCATGATGGCGAGGAGCACGATCGAGTACCCCCAGCCCTCCTCCTTTCGCGCGATCTTCTTCGAGTGCACGCGCAGGAGGTTTCCGATCCCCAGGAGGATCGACGCGGCGATGATGATCGTCCCCCACTGCTTGAGCTCCTCGGCCGACGCAGAGACGTAGGCGTGCGGCACGAAGAAGTCGACGATCATGAACATGCCGACGAGGAACGTGATGGCGATGGGGACTTCTCTTCTCATCTCTGCCGCTTCCCTAGCCGGTCCTGAACCAGTTGGAGAACGCCTCGTAGCCCGCGATCCGGAGTATGAGCCCGCTGAGCATGAGCGCGATGGAGATGACCTTCATGTAGTCTGAGCCTTTGAGACTCCCGAGGAGCTTCGGCTCCTTTGATAGATAGGCGCTCGCGGCGTAGAGCTCCTCGCCCAGGAGCGTGTAGTCGCAGGCCGTCACGAAGAACGGCAGCTGCGAGACCATCGCCGTGCCGGCCACCTGGATGGCTCCGGCCTCGAAGCCTGTCTCCGCCAGCAGCAGCGACTCGGCCCAGAACGCTCCCAGATAGAGATTCGCCGACGGCTTCTCGCGGAGCATGATGCCGTTGACGGCGCCCGCGAACGCAAACTGCGCATCCGAGAGGTACCTGATGTTGTCGGGATTGTACCGGTCGATCTGCCCTTCCTGCGCGTACGCCTCCTTGACCACCTCCTCGGCGGCCGACATGACGACGGCGCGCGCCGTCGGGACGATGAGCGGCGTCTCGTAGCGGGCCGTGATCCTGGCGACGTGCGAGAGGATCGACAGCGACGCGATCGTCATGATGTTGTCGATCTCACCGATGCCCGGCACGTACAGCACGGGTCGGCCCATCTCGGTCGCGCGACCAACGGCCTCCTCGATGGCGTTCAAACCGGGGATCCGGCGGACGAAGAGGTCGGTCCCGCGTTGCGCGAGATTCGTGAAGGTGATCACGAGCCCGAAGAACAGCAGGGTCAGCACGAGGACCGCCGCACGGGACGGCTGGAAGAAGCTGCGGACGCCCCTCACCGAAGGAGACGTCACGAACTCGGACAGGTTGACGCCGTCCGTCGCAGCCACGTGGTAGTAGTACGTCTGACCGGGCACGGCATCGCGATCGAGATACATCGTCTCGCCCGCGCCCGCGACGCCGGCCGTGTCGGCCGGGGCGTCGGGTTCCGTCGAGCGCATGACGAGGTAGCCGGTCACATCGCCGGTTTCCTCTCCCCCGTCGTCCGGCGAGAGCGCCCAGTGAACCTCGATGCGGTCGCCACCGTCGTTGTTGCTGATGTGGTCGCGCGCCGTCACGTCGGACACCGGGGCCGGGGGGATCGTGTCGACCACCGCGGCGGTCGTGTCGACCGGCGTCCCCACGGTCTCCTGAGCGCCGGCCGCGCCGGCGAGCAGGAGGAGGACGAGCAGCAGAGGGAGCTTCATTCGGTGCCTCACGACGCGCCTCACGTGAACTAGCCGAGGACCTGCCCGAAGAGCGGAATCCAGTCGTTCAGAAGGAAGTCGACCCGGCCGATCAGGAGCGACACACGGGACATGACCGTATACCCGAAGGAAGCCCCGAACCCGACCATGATGAAGACAATACCGATCCTGGCGAAGACGCCGAGAACGCCCCGATGCCTCATCGAGAAGAAGAAGTAGGTGAGCGTGCCGATGAGACCGACCACGAGCAGCACGTTGGTCAGGGTCGTGAGGGGCAGGGAGTTCGCGCCGATCTGCCTCAGGACCCTCGCCTGCATGACCGGCGAGATCCCGAGCCCGGCGTAGCCGCCGACGTAGATGCCGAGCGACCAGCGGCCGACCCAGCTGATCTTCGGGAAGAACCGCGTGTAGAGCAGGAGACCGAGGAGCCCGGGAATCAGCGCGAGCCACCACTGGGCCCCTCCGAAGGCTATCTGCTGGTCGCCGATGCGAAGGCCGAAGACCGGGGTTATGACGTTCGGATCGATGAAGTTGTAGTAGTAGATGACCAGATAGTACCCGGCCGAGACACCGACGACGAGGTGCTCAGCGAACTTGTAGAAGGGATTGTCCTTGTACAGGAAGCTGTAGACAGAGAGCGTCAGAATCGCTCCGATGGTCGTCCAGATCAGCGATGCCATCTAGGCCTCCCTCTCCGCCAGTCGCTTCCGCTTGCTCGCCCCGAAGTAGGCGATGTTCCCGAGGACGATCAGGATGATGATGAGGACGTGGATGGACGACTGCGAGTCCATGCCCCGGACGCCCTTGTCGTGCTGCTGGATGGTCTCCTCGTACTCGGCGGCTCCCCGCATCCCTCCGAGCAGCCCCGCAAGCTGTCCGGAACTCAGATAGGGATAGTAGTCCGTGGCGATGACAGCCGTCACTCCGGCGGCCACGTCCTGACCATACGGCTGGTTGGCGTAGTAGATCCACGCCTCAGCGATGCCGGAGCCGGCCATGGTCACGGCGAGCGGGATGTCGTCGTAGTTCCTGATGCCGTCCATCATCGGGATCTGGTTGAGCGGCGTTCCGTAGGCGTCCTCGGGGAAGACGTTCCTGATGTTGACCCCGAGACCGAGGATGACAGCCGAGATGCCCGGCTGGAACCCGAGGAAGCAGTAATCCTCTCCGTACGTCGATCCCGTTTCCTCCGCGACCTGGGTAACGGCACGCTCCGCAAGGCCGTAGCCGGCCGGGTGGAGCGTCATGACCACGACGTTCACGTCTCTCTGAAGCGAGTGCCTCAGGATGGCCAGCGCCATAGGCTCCAGCTCGGGAACCGTCGCCGGTGCGTAGTCCAGTGAGAGCAGGACCGGCTGGTCGTTGGGCGGGATCGCCTCAACGGCGTCGTGGAGTCTCTGCACCGGAGGCGTCACCACGATGGGGAGGCCGAGCGGCGCGAAGAACGGGATGACGACCGCGATGGCGATCACGAGGAAGATCCATCGCCGGTCGAAGTTCATCATGCGTTCGTATTTGTTCATCCATAACCTCCGGGCGCAGTCCGGCGCGTCGGGCTCGAGTAGCTACTCTCCGCCGCCCATCCACGCACGCTCGATGCCCAGCACGATCTTGAGTGCGGTCGCCATCATACCGAGACCGACGCCGATCATGATGCCGCGCTTCGCCGCCACGTTCGGCACGTTGAGAATCCACTGGGTCGCCGACGGGATGCCCTCGTAGATCAGATCGCCGATCGGCACCCGGCCCAGCATCACGATGCAGGCCGCGACCAGGAGCAGCGTCGCCTCGAGCGTTCTCGCGCGGAAGGCCCTGAACGCGGCGGAAGCGATGTAGAACGCCAGGAGCGAGAACATCGTCGCTTCGACCGGCACCTGCACGTTCTGGAAGACGAGATCGAACCACCCGCCGGGCGCGTTGTGCTCGGGGTGAAAGAACCCCAGCCCGATCATGGCGACGAGGCCGATCAGCGTCACCCAGCTGTATCCCCTGTCCTCCGCCCTGTTCCTGATCTTGTGGTAGTGCATCCGGATGAGGCTGACCGTCCCGAGGAGGAACGCGAACGCCAGGAGCGTCTGAAGCCAGCTCAACAGCCGCTCGTAGGAATCCTGAACAACAGGGTGCGGGATGAAGTACTGCACCGCCATGAACGTGCCGGCGATGAAGCAGAGAGCCAGTGGCAGCTGACGACGCATGGATCCTCCCTCCTAGCCGGTCACGAACCACGAGGCGGCGAAGTCG